>CBIHQM010000007.1:0-39151 GCA_966211885.1 uncultured Chryseolinea sp. | reverse complement strand
CAAAAAAGAGTCCTGATGTTCAAAGAACTCGATCCGCTTTTGCATGCCCAACTCCGGCTGGCCGTGATGTCGCTGCTCATGCAGGTGACGTCCGCGGAATTCACCGACATCAAGGAAAAAACCAACAGCACGGCCGGCAACCTCAGCGTGCAACTCGATAAGCTTTCGGCGGCGGGCTACATTGCCGTGGAGAAATCTTTTAAAGGGAAGAAGCCGCTGACCACCTGCAGCATCACCAAAAAAGGGATCAAGGCTTTCGAAGACTACGTGGACACGCTGAAGCAATACATTCACAACCGTTGACCGGGCTGCCCTGCATCAATATCCATCCAACAATCAAATTATCATCATTCCAAGATCATTGCCATGACCAATGCAACCGAACGAAAAATATTACGCTGGGTCCACATCATCGCCAGCGTCCCCATTGTCGGCTACATCTATGGCCCAGTGGCCGAGCGGCCCGAAGCCGTCATCGTGGTCCGCTTCATTCTCTTCCCGGCCGTGGTGCTCACGGGCTTGTGGATGTGGAAAGGCCAGTGGTTAAAAAATTGGTGGAAGAAGAAAATGGCGATGGCCCGCTGACTTTCACTTCGAAGGTTTTTAATAGATCCTTCACACACGAACACCGCGGCGAACATTTTCCTTCTCTGTTCATTTTGTACCTTTATTCCCATGGACTTTGGAAAAGTAGAGAACGAAGACATCAGCCAGGTGGACTTCCGCCTGCCTCCCGATGCGGAAGGCACAGGTACGATCCTGAAAAAAAATAAAACGTTGGGTCACACCCCTCAGATCTTTGTGGGCTGCGCCAAGTGGGGCCGCAAAGATTGGGTGGGAAAGATCTATCCCCTCAAAACGAAAGAGGCAGATTTCCTGAACCACTACGCAAAACATTTCAACTGCATCGAACTGAACGCCACCTTCTACCGCATGCCCACATTTTCCCAAACGCAAGGTTGGGCCGCCAAGGTGGGCGACGACTTCAGGTTCTGTCCTAAATTCACCGACCAAATCACGCACATCAAAAGATTGAAGGATGTGAAGGAACAAACCGACCGGTTTCTGGAAGGCGTTAGCGGTTTCGGCAAAAAACTGGGCCCGCTTTTTCTCATGCCCCACCCCGGCATGCCTCCCAAAACGCTGGACACCATGGAAGCCTTCATCCAATCGCTGCCTAAAGACCTCCAACTGTTCGTGGAGCTGCGCCACCCGCAATGGTTCAGCGAACCGGAAGCCAACGCGGCCGTGTTCAACATGTTGGAACGAAACCACGCCGGCTCCATCATCACCGACGCTTCCGGGAGAAGAGATTGCGTGCACATGCACCTGTCCACCCCCGAAGCGTTTATCCGCTTCGTCGGCAACGGCCTCCACCCTACTGACTACACGCGCATCGACGATTGGGTGCAACGCATCAAAGTTTGGATGGAGCAGGGCATCGACAAGGTCTATTTCTTCATGCACCAGCACGATGAACTGCACTCGCCCGAGCTTAGCAAATACCTCATCCAGCAACTCAATAAACATTGCGGCACACAAATCCCCGAGCCCGTTTTTGTAGAAGACGTCGAGCCCGCAACGAATCTGTTTGGCGATGCGCCCCCGGCAAAGAAACCGGCGGCGAAGAAGGCTCCCACAAAAAAGGCAGCCCCGAAATCATAACTCCTCCTCCTTCAAAATAAAACGCCTTCCCGCATGGCTTCACACGGAAAGGCGTTTCATTTTTTATTTTTAAACTAGATCGCGGCCAGCGACACCTTTCGGGATTTCCCCGAAGCATCGTAGATCATCACCTCTTTTACTTTAGGCGACACCGACAGCTTGCGCGAGGATTGCGACAGATAGCCCGCGCCATAATAAAATTCAACGCGTTGTTTCTGGCCATCCTCCAAGGTCAGCTCTGCCCAACGATCTGCCGGCTCGACCGATATCACCCGCAGGGGCACGACAGGTTTGCTCGTGAACACGGCCAGGCTGTCGCGGTTTTGTGAGGCCAGGAAGATCTCGTTGTTTTTTGCACCATACAATTTTACCAATGCCTTCGTGTCGTGGGGCGTGTAGAAGCCGCTTTGTGCCGAAGGCAACGCGCGGAATCCACCCTTGCCATCGCCTAACAGCACAAGGCCCGTAAACGCATCATAGCGGCCGATGAACACCTCGTTGCCATAGTCGTTGCCCACCATGACCACGTCCACGTTTCCGTCGCCGTTCACATCGTCGGCCACGATGCCGTTAACCGGGGCTACCTGCACGATCGTGGGCAAGGCATGTGCGGAGAAGGTGCCGTTGCCTTTGTTTTCGATATAGCTGGAGGCCATGTCGTTTGCATCCAGGACCATCGCGTCTTTCAGATCGTCTGCGGTGAGCACCTGGTCGGCCGTGGCCTTGCTATATTGTTTGTAGCGGGAATATTTGTTACGGAACTTCGGGCTCTGCGAGTTCAACTCATCCCAGAAATGCACGGGATATAATTTTTTCTCTTCGCTCCCCATCGACACGCGCATGTAGCACGCGAGCACGGGATCCACGCTGCCGTTGCCATCGAAGTCTTTGGCGAAAAGTTTTAGTGGTGTTTCGGCGGTCACATCAAAGGCGTTGTTGTTGCCCAGGTTACCCAACACATAGTCCGTGTCCCCGTCGTTGTCGAAGTCGGCGGCGGCGATGCTGGTCCACCAGCCTTTGTGTTGTTCAACACCGGAGGCCTCCACTTTCGCCAGTTTTTTGCCATCGTTCTTGAAAAAGGTAGGCGCCATGAATTCACCGACCACCACCAAATCTTCTTTTCCGTCTTTGTCGTAATCGGTCCACAGGGCGTCCGTGATCATGCCGGCAAACTGCAAGGCCTCACTCACCTCTTTGGTCACGTCGGTGAACTTGCCCTTGTCGTTTCGCAACAGGTAGCTTTGGGGTGGTGTCGGATATTGCGAGGGTACCACCCGGCCACCTACAAAAAGATCGAGGTCGCCGTCGCCGTCAAAGTCCGCGGCGCGTACGCAGGAACCACTGGCTTTCGTTTCCGGAAGGGCATCTTTGTTTTGTGTGAAGCCGCCTTTTCCGTTGTTGAGATACAATCGGTCCTGGTAAGCACTGGCGTCGGACTCACCTTCCCAACTGCCGCTCACTATGTAGAGGTCCAGGTCGCGGTCGTTGTCGGCATCGAACAGCAACAGACCTTCATCCTCCTCAGGCTTGCGTTCGTCTTTTTCGTTTTTCACCGTCGGCGAAAACGTACCATCGGGTTTCTGAAGATATACTTGTGCATTCTGGTGCGTCGATCCGCCAATGATAAAATCCTCCCGTCCGTCGCCATTCACATCGCCCACGGACAAACCCGGGCCTGCCTGCGAAAACTTATGGGGAATCGTGCGCTGAAGATTGAAGTCGATAAAATCTTCTTCGGGATGTTTAAACAAAATATTCAGTTTCTTCCCGCTTTTTTGGAACAACGTTTCCACCAGGGCGGGTGCTGCCGTCTTCACTTCCTCTTTTTTATCCGGCGCATAGGCAATCGTGATCACCTGGTTGGTCTTCACATCGCGCACGCGTTGCGTACCTCCGTTGGGCCATTCCACGACCACAGAATCCACCAAAGCCGTCGAGTCGAGTCCAAAGTGCAGGGTCTCCTCCACCGACGACAAAAAGCCGCGATAGACCGACTCCTCGCTGTATTGCAATTTACCGCCGCCATAGTGAAGCGTCACTTTTGCGCCGATGCCGGCAGGGTTCTTTTCTGTTCCCTTCAACTTGACGCGAAGGAAATTCATCTTGCTTTTCTTTTCCTTTCCGGCGTACAGGGTGTTTTCGTACAACATCGCCTTATCGTTGATGCTGTTCACGATGTAGTCCAGGTCACCGTCATTATCAAGATCCGCAAATGCGGCGCCGTTGGAGAACGATGGTTTGTCGAGGCCCCACGTTTTAGTTACATCGCTAAAGGTTAGGTCACCATTGTTTTTAAAGGCGTAATTGGGAATGCGCACGATGGGTATGGAATCGATCAGGCTGCGGTTGCTGGCGATATTACCCACGTCGGCACGGTAGTTGGCAAAGTCCTTGTCAGTAATGTCTTTGGGAAAACCGTTGGTGATGATGAGGTCCTTGTTGCCATCGTTATCAAAATCGGCGAACAACGGCGACCAGCTCCACTCGGTCTGATAAACGCCCGAGAGTTCGCCCACTTCGCTGAACTTGATGTGCTTGTCGGCACCGTTGTTCAGCTGCAACATATTCCGCACGTATTGATATTCGTATTTGAACTTTTCATTGTTCAAATAGTTCTGATAGCTTTTGTTGCCGATGGTTGTTTTTTTCCGGTCGCTCGTCTCGGGCAACATGTCGAGCGTGATGATCTCGGGCAAGCCGTCGTTGTTGATGTCGGCCGCATCGTTGCCCATGGAAAACTGGCTGCTGTGGCCGATGTAGTCGGCGGTGGCGTTTGTGAATTTTCCGTTTTGTTGATTGATATACAGAATGTCGTTCGACAAATAATCATTGGACACATAAATGTCGGGCCACCCGTCTTTGTTCACGTCGCTGATGGCCAGGCCCAGGCCAAATCCTTCCCACAGAATGCCCGCTTCCAGCGTCACGTCCGTGAACGTGCCGTTGCCTTCGTTCCGGTAAAGCTTGTCGTTGTTGGGCGACGAGCCGTCGGTGATCTTGGGCCGGTAGTTGGTGGGCATGTTGTTGATCTTTTCATTCACCAGCACGTAGAGATCCAGGTCGCCGTCGCGGTCATAATCAAAAAAGGCGGCCATCACACTGTGACCGCTGTAGTCGATCTTGTAGTCGGCGGCCATTTCCTTGAACGTGGGCTCTCCGTTCTTGCTCGCCCCTTCGTTTACCAGGAGCATATTCTTTCGCATTTCCGCGTCGGGATTTGCCGTGGCGCAAACGTAGACATCCATCCATCCGTCGTTGTTGATGTCCACCACGGCCACTCCTTGGTTCCAGCGGCCTTTCTTTCCGTTCACGTTGGCATTTTCCGTGATGTCCTTGAATTTAAAACTGCCCTGGTTCAGGTAGAGCCGGTTGGGCACCTGGTTTCCGCTAAAAAACACATCCTGCAGGCCGTCATTATTGAAATCCGCGACGCCCACGCCCCCACCGTTGTAGATGTATTCGTAGGTAAAAATGTTAAAGCTGTCGGACTCCGCTACGGTGTTGATAAACTCGATCCCCGTGTCTTCGGGAGATTTCAATTGAAAAAGGGCGTTGGGATTGGAACCGTTCTTCGCGCACTGTGTCAGCAGCAAGCAGGCAACCGAGAGGAGGATCGTGCCCTGCATCAGGTTTTTTCTCATAGGGTATACATAAAAAAGTAAGGCCAATTTACATTGGCCTTACTTAAAATCAGATAATTAAATCAATTAATATCCAGGGTTCTGCTTCAGGATATCCGGAGTTTGGATATCGATCTGTGCCTGAGGGATGGGCAAAAACTCATCCTGGCCAGCAGTGTACTTGGCACCCGAGAAGGCTCCCGAAGGGATCTTCGGCGACTCGTAGGTGAGGTATGCATTGATCTCATCGGCCGCGTAGTTAGGCGTAGTGCCTGTGCTCCAACGCACGAGGTCGAAGAAGCGGTGACCTTCACCCGACAGCTCCAGTTTGCGCTCGAAGCGGATGGCTTCGCGAGCATCGGCTGCGGTACCGAAATCAGCAGCAGTATACAGGTCGACTTCGTACAGCGTAGCATCTTTGGTATAGTCCATGATAGGCTTTTCGTAGTCGTTACCACCCGCTGCCAGCGGAGTGAATCCAGTCACAACACCTTGCACAAAGTCAGAAGGGTTTTGCGCACGGGCACGGACCATATTCACATAGTCCATGGCCTTGGTCAACGAACCGCCAGCGGCTTCTACTTCAGCTTCAGCGGCCATCAGCAACACATCGGCAAAGCGGATGATGTTCACGTTGATGGCGGTGTAGCCGGGAGTCCACGAGCTGTTGTCTTGCAAGCTACCTTTATCGGTCTTGTAGTACACATACTTCTTGGTTTGGTAAGGACCGGCGTTAGGTTGGTTGCGGATCCAGGCTTTGCCGGGGAATGGCTTCCAATCCAGGTATTGCACATAGCGACGACCGAGCGTGTGATCCAAACGAGGATCTACGGGGCCGGGATCGGTTGTGAAAGCATCCTTAGATTCGAGACCCATGTCCGTGATCAACTGATTTGCACCGGTGTTATAGGCATGGTTCTTCAAAGGAAGACCATTTTCCGTACGGAAGGAGTTACCCATTTCGAACGTAGGCTGGAAGAACGAGCAGCAGTTACCAGGACCGTCAGCACCCGTGTTATAAGGCCAGTTCAAGTCGAATTCAGGGTTGGCGTTGTTCACGCTACCGGTGTTGGCGGCAGATTGATAAGCCCACACAGACTCCGAATTGTTGTCGTTGGCAGCTCTGAACACATCGCTGAATTTAGCTTGCAGCGCATACTTGTCACCTTTTGTAGTCTGACCATTAGCAATCACATCGTCGAACAGTACTTTCGCAGCGTCAAACTTCTTTTCATACAAGAGGATCTTGGCCATATAGGCTTTGGCGGCCCACACGTTCACACGACCCAGTTCGGTCCACTTTGCAGGCAGGTGGTCGATGGCAAATTGCATGTCGGCTTCGATCATCGGATAGAGATCTTTGTCGTTGCCGACCTTTTCAATGCCTTTCTGATAATCAACCGATTCGTCCACGTAAGGGGTGTTGTTGAAGCCTCTCTTCAATTCGAAATAGAAGTGTGCTCTTAAGAAGCGAACTTGGGCCTCTACCAGAACCTTTTTGTCTTCGATCGCGGCAGAACCGTTGGCGTTTGTTTTCGCGAGGATCCGCATGGTGGCGTTGGCGCGAGCCACACCTTCATACAAACCGTTGTATTTATCGCTGATGACACCTTGTGTTGCCTGCGCTTCAAAACGCTGGATCGGGTTGATATCAGAGTAGTCACCAGGGTCAGTACCCTTGTTGTTCTCACCACCTCTGATGCTACCCCACACCCAGTTGGAAGGGCTGGCCATCCGGTTTCCCCGGCCGTTGACTTGCGAATAAACTGCGATTAAAGAGGCTTCGATACCTTGAGGCGTCGCGAGCAGGTCCTCGTTCAACGTCCCCGTGGGTTTCACTTCCAGGAAGCTATCCTTGCAAGCATATAGCAAGAGCACTGCTAAAAGTACCGATGCTAACGCTCTTGTTTTAAGTGTATTTTTCATAGCTGTTTTTCTTGTTTATTTTTCTTAGAACGCCAGGTTCAAACCGGCTGTATAACCTCTGGTTACAGGGTAGTTTCCTACATCGATACCGAAGTTGGTATCAGCAGCACCACCTACGGCAGGGTCTAAGCCCTTATAGCCCGTGATCGTGAACAGGTTGTTACCAGAAATAAACAGACGCAGTTTCGTCATCTTCAGTCTTTCCAATACAGCGGTCGGCAGGTTGTAACCGAGGGTTATGTTTTGCAGACGGAGGAAAGAGCCGTTTTCTACGTAGAATGAGCTAGACTGGGTGTTCGTGCTGAAGTTTGAAGCCGATTCGAATACCGGGATTTTGCCACCCGTGTTGGTAGGCGTCCAGGAATCTTTCACGCGGTTGCTGATGGCAGCACCCTGGAAGGAAGGATAGAAGTCGGTGAACCACTTCGACTGGTTGAAGATCTTGTTGCCCAGGGAGGTATACAAGTATGCAACGAGGTCAAAGTTTTTGTAGCGCAAAGTAAAGTTAAAACCACCGGTGAACTTAGGCACAGGGCTGCCGATGAACGTTCTGTCGGAAGCGTCGATCTTGCCATCATTGTTGATGTCCTTGTAGCGGAAGCGGCCGGGAGCAGCACCGTCTTGTTTTGCTGCGGCGCTAACTTCTTCTGCATCGTGGAACAAACCTTGTACTTGATAGCCAAAGAATGCAGAGATCGACTGACCGAGTTGGTTACGGATCGGGTTGATACCTCTGAAGCCGGGGTTAACCGTCGTCATATAAGTTTGTCCGTTACCGATCTCCGTAATCTCGTTGTGCAGGAAGCTACCGTTCAAAGCGATTTCATAACCCAATCCGGAGGTGATGTTTCCTTTGTTGCCCAAGAAGATATCGATACCCTTGTTTGTCA
The DNA here is from genome assembly GCA_966211885.1 of uncultured Chryseolinea sp. Lineage (GTDB taxonomy): Bacteria > Bacteroidota > Bacteroidia > Cytophagales > Cyclobacteriaceae > Chryseolinea. Next base: position 31,050 of record CBIHQM010000007.1, on the reverse strand, counting down.
TTTTTGCTACGTTAACAAACGGAACGGCTGCTTGGTAACCCACCGTTGCGGGCAGGGGCAATTGATACAGCAGGTCTTTGGTGTCTTTTTTCCAGAAGTCGATGATCACGTCCAGTTTGCCACCGAACAATTGACCGTCGATACCGATGTTGCTAGTCAACACCGTTTCCCATTTCGTGTCGGCGTTACCAATGTTGGTACGGTAGTAACCGGTGGTCGATCCGTTGGAACCGGCAATGTCATACGAGGATTGTCCTACGCTTCCACCGTACAGGTACGATTGGTTGTAGATGTTGGATTGTACGATGGAGTTGGAGTTACCCATGGCACCGTAACCACCGCGGATCTTCAAGTCGCTGACGAAAGGAACCGATTGCATAAAGCCTTCGGAAGAGATACGCCATGCTGCGGAAACAGCGGGGAACGTACCGTAGCGATTGTTAGGACCGAATACAGACGAACCGTCACGACGGATAACACCGGTGATGATGTATTTTTCCTTGAAGGCATATTTCACTTGTCCGAAGTACGAAGAAAAGTTCGCACCGGGATACTTGCCACCGTTGGCCTGGCGGGAATTGGTGTTCGTCATGTTGATGAACGCGGGATCCCACGAGAAGGGGTTCAAACCGGATTGCGTGTCATCCCATCCTGAACCGGTGTTCAAAGCTTCCTGACCTACGAGGACGTCCAAAGCATGATCGCCAAAAGTTTTCTTGTAGTTGATCGTGTTGGTGAAGGTCCAACTCAAGCTGTAGCCTTGTCCTTGGCTGAATTGGTACGAGGAGTTGTTTTCGGAGTTCTCATACTGCCAGCGGCTGTAGTTATGGTAGCTGTAGCTGTTGTAAGCACCGCCGATGCTCGTGCGAGCAGTCAAGCCGGGGATGATGTCCCATTCCAAATAGGTGTTACCAAAGCCTTGTACTTGGAAGCCCGTGTTGTTGGCTTGACCATCGCGGTTAGCCACAGGGTTTCTGGGGTTGTTGAAGCCTTTTGCAGCTGTTCCGGCATAACCTCCAAATTCATCATAGATCGGGATGATCGAAGGCATACGGAAGGCCGACAAGATGTCGTTTTCATCTGCAGAGATACCTTGTCCACCACCTGCACCGGAGAGACCCAGTTTAGAGAGGTAGGTAAACTGCATGTTTTCACCAAAACGCAGGTTGGGAAGCACATCGAATTCAGAGTTAGCACGGAGGGCATAACGCTTGAAGTCGTTGTTCTTCAAAATACCTTTTTGGTTTTGTTGGCTCAAGCCGATGTAGAAACGGTGTGTTTCTCCACCACCGCTTACGCCGATGGTTTGTCTCATCACAGGAGCGGTACGCATGATGGCTTTATACCAGTCTGTACCATCCTTGTTTGCTTTTACTACTTGATAGATCGAACCGTTGCGGGGATCTACGTTGTATTTCAATTTCTCAGCAGCCAAATCAACGGTGCCCACTACGCCGGCGGTACCGCCAACGTTAATATAGTCTGGGATCACAGGAGTTGCTCCTGTTCCGAACTGAGGGTGTTTAAATTTAGCGATTGCAGCGGCAAAATCTACGGGTCTGCCATCAGCAGCGGCATTGGCCGTTTCTGTGTTCTTGATGGCATTCCAGGTCCAGTCTGCGAAATCCTGAGGATTCATCATGCTCAGGCCTTTGCCGGCTGTGGCAAAACCAAACATGTTATCGAAGGTAACGTTCAGCTTTTGGCCTTTCTTACCTTTTTTAGTAGTGTACACGATCACACCGGCAGCAGCACGCGCACCGTAGATGGATGCGGAACCGGCGTCTTTCAATACCGTAGTCGTTTCGCTGTCGTCAGGGTTCAAGAAGGAGATGTCCTGAGTAGGCACACCGTCTACAATGTAAAGGGGTTGGTTAGCACCAAAACCGCCAAAACCGCGAACGCGCACCTGGCTGGTAGTACCAGGCTGACCGTTAGAAATAACCGTTACACCGGCCACACGACCTTGCAACAGCTGTTCAACGTTACCTGTAGGGGTAACGGTCAAATCTTTCGTCTTCACCGTAGAGACCGAACCGGTCAATTCGCGGCGTTTGTCGAAAGAGTAACCTGTCACAACCACTTCGTCCAGTGAAGTGAGGTCAGGTTGGAGATTCACTTCCACATTCGTTTGCGTGCCTACCTGAACTTCCGTAGTTCCGTAGCCCACAAACGTGATCAACAGAACGGCATCGTTGCCGGGAACAGACAAGCTGAATTTTCCCTCGGCGTCTGAAACCGTTCCTTTTGCAGTCCCTTTCAGGATAATGTTTACGCCGGGCATAAAATTCCCGCTTTCATCGGCTACAGTTCCTGTCACAACCCTTTCTTGTGCCAGGGCGACTGAGGCCAGCATTAGCATGACTGCCAATGACAAACTCACCCTCTTGTAGAGTTTTTTCATAATCATAGTTTGGGTTAAAAATTAATTGGTTGATAGAAATTCTGCAGTTTCTTGACAATCCTAAGATTATTTCGTCCCCGCATTCTTCGAATGTAGATATTTTGGGCTGGTATCGATTGAAAACCACGATTATTTTTTTCCGCAAACGTTTACACAATCGATTACGGTATCGGTGTCGGTGCAAATGTTGGCGGACACAAATTGGGTGAATGTGTCAAAATCACACTTTCTGCGGGCTGTCTGCCGTTCTTCAAATCCTTACCGCCTATCACGCCGCAAGTCCGTTATAAGTGTTATTTTGAGCCGATTTTGAGTATGATGCTTTTCGAAAAATACCCCGTACACCTTACTAACTCCCTCACTGGCAGGAAAGAACGCCTGGAAACGATCGTCCCGGGCCACCTCGGCATCTATGTCTGCGGCCCCACGGTCTACGGCGACGTGCACCTGGGAAACGTGCGCACCTTCATGATGTTCGACCTGATTACACGCTATTTGCGGTTCCTGCAATACCGTGTCCGCTATGTGCGAAACATCACCGATGTCGGACACCTGGTGAACGATGCGGACGAAGGCGAGGATAAAATCGCCAAAAAGGCCCGTGCCGAGCAATTGGAGCCCATGGAAGTGGTGAAACACTACACCGAAGGCTTCCACCATGTGATGCGCCAGTTCAACATCCTGCCCCCCAGCATCGAGCCCTCGGCAACCGGTCATATAGTAGAGCAGATCGAAATCGTGAAAAAACTTTTAGAAAACGGTTTCGCTTACGAAGTGAACGGCTCCGTCTATTTCGACGTGACCAAATATAATAAAGACCACAACTACGGCATTCTCTCCGGCCGCGTGCTGGAAGACCTGATGGAAAGCGGCCGGAAACTGGATGCCCAGGACGAAAAACGCAATAAAGTGGACTTTGCGCTCTGGAAGCGCGCTTCCGCCTACCATATCATGCGCTGGCCCTCCCCGTGGGGCGAAGGCTTTCCCGGCTGGCATATCGAATGCACCGTGATGAGCACAAAATACCTCGGCGAGACCTTCGACATCCACGGCGGCGGCATCGACCTGAAGTTTCCCCACCACGAGTGCGAAATCGCCCAGGCCGTGGCCGCCACTGGCAAAAATCCGGTGAACTATTGGATCCATGCCAATATGCTCACCGTGAACGGGCAGAAGATGAGCAAGTCGCTGGGCAACTCGTTCTTGCCCCGCGAGCTGTTTGAAGGAAGCCATGCCCTGCTCGAAAGAGGCTATGGCCCCATGACCGTGCGTTTCTTTATGCTGCAATCGCACTACTCCAGCACGCTCGACTTCTCCAACGAAGCCCTGGGCGCCGCCGAGAAGGGATTCAAGAAGCTGTCGAACGCGATGGTGATCCTGAAAAAATTGCAACACCCCGGCACCGCGTCACCCGACAAACTCCTGACCGAAACGCTGGCACACTATACCGAGGACCTCTATGCCAGCATGAGCGACGATTTCAATTCGGCGCGCACGCTGGCCGTGCTCTTCGAGATGGCCTCGCGCATCAACGATTTCAAATCCGGCAACGTGTCGTTGAGTTTGGTGGATGCAGACACCTTCGAACAATTCAAGCGGTCCTATATCGGCTTTATGGAGGATGTGCTCGGCCTCAAGGAAGAAGAAGAGCACAACCACGACCTGCTCAACAACGTGATCGGCGTGCTGATCGACCTGCGCAAAAAAGCGCGGCAAGACCGTAACTTCCCCTTGTCGGACAAGATCCGCGACGACCTGAAAAAGATGGGCGTGCAACTCATGGACGGCAAAGAAGGCGAGATGAGTTATACCATCGACTGAACTACCTATCGGATGCGTCTGTTTGAATAATAGGTTTTGACTGCGCGGATGCTGAAGAAAATATTCATACTGCCCATACGGTTCTACCAGCTGGCTTTGTCGCCGTTGCTGGGCACCCATTGCCGGCACACGCCGAGTTGTTCGCAGTATGCCGTGGAGGCCATCCAGGAATGGGGCGTGATCAAGGGGATCTGGCTGGGAACAAAGCGGATTGCGCGGTGTCATCCGTGGGGAACACACGGCTATGACCCCGTGCCGAAGCGGCCGAAAGGCTGAAGTCTACGTTGTGATAATTTTTTTAACTTCGTCACATGCTACCTGACAAAACCGAGCTGGCAAAACGCTACGCTGCTTTCTCGAACGACCGATTGCTGGACATTCTTTATCACAAGGAAGACCATACGCCCGAAGCCCTTGAGGCGGTGCGAGCTGAGATCAATACCCGGAACATTGGTGTGGACGAATTGGAGACCTTCACGGTCGAAAAGAAAGTCAGCAACATCGTCAGCGAACAAACTGCCCTTGTGCCACTTTCTTTGGGAGCGAAGTTGCTTTTCTTTTTTGCGTGGTTCATACCCGTCGCCCCATTTGCTTTTCACCGGAACTATCTCGAGGATGGGTACACTACAAAATTGTGGCAGACCAGATTCTTCCGCATCGCGGGGTTTGTTTCGCTGATGGCGAGTGGGTTGCTGTCCGTTTGGCTAGGGCTTGGAGATGCCGGTGTCTTTGGATTGCTGGCGGTGTTGTTTGGGGTGGCTTATAGTTTGGATCCGAAGAAAAGAACGAGGGCTGAAGCTGAAGGGTAGATGGACGCAGCGATCAACGGCAGGCAGCGAAATTTGTTGGTGTCCACAAAAAACGGCGGACGTGGCCGCGAAAAATTTGTTGGTGGGACACCAACAAATGGGTGGTGGGGCCCAATGGCGTTGGGTGGTAATGGAGGGCTATTGGTCTTCTATTTCCCGCAAGAGGTTTTCGAGTTGGACCGTGACGTTTACGTAGCAGCGATAGACCCACCGTGCGAAGACGGCAAAAAAACAAAATCCTAACGGCAAATACCAAAGCCATGTCGCGGTTTCAATACGAGTGGTTTTGCCTCCCATCATCTTGACGGCTACGGGCAATGCCACGATCAGTAAGACGAAGCTAAGATAGAAGCTGAATTTCTGCACGGAAAGAAACCTGCGTTTAGCAAGTGCGTATTGGAGGAGTGCTTCCTTGTAATTGCTTCCCTTGATGTCTACGCGACTCACCTGCCGTATGGCCCAGAGCGAAAGAATCGGCAGCACGGAGAGAATGGTCGCGGAGGTGATGGCGCAGGCCAGCAGATAAGAGGTGTCGAATTTGTTTAGGCTAAGCAGGATCAGCAGGACCATGATAAAACAAAGGGCCGTACTGATCAATTCGGGTGTTCTGATTTGCTTAGCTTTCTTTGATATCGTTCTTGGGTCATCATGATGATCATTTTATCGGTCAATTTTTTTTGTCCTTCCAGCTTTGCGGACATCTCGGTCCAGAGGGTTTTCATTTCATCCAGTTCCATGGTTCCTAGTCTTTTAACTGTGACCTCAATTTGTCTTTGATCCTGCTCAGGCGCGTGCCCACGTTGGTGGCGGTGAAGCCGGTGATGGCGGCTATTTCTTCATAGTTCTTTCCTTCCAGGTGCAGCAACACGATCCCCTTTTCGATGGTGTTCAGTTTCTTTACCTGGTCGTACAGTTGTGTCAGGCGTTCTTCCATGAGGCTATCGTCGGAGTCGAACCGGTTTATCACGGCTTCGTCGATGCCCACCTGCGGGCCTCTTTTTTTCTCCTTTCGCAAATGCGTGATGGATGTGTTCAAGGCGATGCGGTAGATCCATGTGCTGATCTTCGACTCGCTGCGAAACGAATCGAACGACCGCCAGAGTTGATAGACAATCTCCTGGTAAAGATCTTTCTGATCATCCTTATCCGCGGCATACAGGATGGCGATCTTGAAAATGATCCCCTCGCTCTCCTTTATGACCCGGATAAACTCACTTTCGTTTGGCATCGGAAGAAATTACAATGGATTAGTTGAAGGTGGGGGGAAAAAATCACAACCAAAAGAAAAATTTATTGCCCCCCGCCTTTGTTGGTGTTCTTCACCAACAAATACAGCTTCGAGCCCATTACTTCCCAGGCTTGCAATGTTGGCAACAGCAGGCCTCTTACCAGCTACCTTTGTTGGTGAAGAACACCAATAAAGGTGGCTGGTACTTGGTGTGTTTTCTTTCCTTTTATCAACACCACCATCTGTTCTGCCACCCATTGTGCCGAGCCGGCGAATGCCCCGGTGACCATTCGGTTTTTGGCGTCGATTATTTGGTTGAGTTCTTTGCTGCCATAGGTTTCGGCGGTGCACACCGTAAGCCTAGCGCCACGACGCGCCAGGACCTCCTGCATGTCGAAGGCGAGGAGCCTACCATACTGAGAGATGTCCATGAACTTTTTCTCTGCCCAATGCGGGAAGCAGGTCATCGATTTGTTTTCGACGAGGTAAGAGCCGTTGCGCAGTTGCACGTTGATCAGCGAAGCCGCACCATGACCGGCCGTTCCTACCACTCCGCCGCGCTCGTAGATAGCGGCGGCAAGCCTGGCGATACGCTCATCGTTCACCACGTCAAAATACTGTCCATGGCCACCGGGATAAAATACGGCGACGTACTCCTTTGGATTAACCTGGATGGGAGAAAGCGTGGCCGAAGTTTTCGAGATGAACGCCTCGCTGTTCTGAATAAGTATTAAATCGTCGGCTTCCTTAGGGCGTTGGTAGAGGGCGGCCTTTCCGCCTTTGGGCGTCACAATGTCCACCGTGTAGCCTTGATCGGTGAAGTATTTAAAGGGGTATGCTATCTCCCGGAGAAACGTGCCGCTTTGGCTTGCTCCCACCGAATCGACATTGGTGGAAACAATCAGGACCTTTTTTACCTGGGCCGAACTATAAACGGCTATTATGCTAAAGCACAATACCATCAGGAGTTTGCAAGGTGTTGCTAACGTGGTTTGTTTTTTTGATGTCATTTTTTAAGGTGTTAAGCGGGGATATACGAGTGGGGGTGGTGAAAGATTGTTAACGGGTTGTTAAATGCTAGAAAGAAGGGATGCGCAGATGTTGTGTCTGCGACGTGGTTGGAGTGCGTTCGAAGCTGTATTGTTGATGAAGAGCACCAACAACGGCGTGGGAACGCTAGCAAATGGGTGACGAGGACAACAATCCGGAACCACTAACGAACTGAACGCTGGTCGGTTGGCAGTCTAAGACAGTGATCATTTTTGGTGCAAGTGTGGACACTTGCACCGGTCAATTCCGGATGATCTCTACTTCGATCCGGTCGTTGGCGGCGGCGTTTTCGTAGATGGCGAGCATGGCGCCGTAGCCTTTGGTGGCGATGCGACCGGGGGCGATGCCCTTGCTGACCAGGTAGGCCTTTACGATCTCGGCTTGTTGCCGCGACAGTTCTGTGGCAGAGCCGTGCTTGGAGTGATTGTTCGTGGGGTCGAGCGCAAAGAAATCGGTGCTGGCGCCCTTGGTGATGATCTCGCCGGATGCATCGCTTTGCGTGTGACCAAAGAGCCTGATCCTGCAGCGCGGGTTGGCCATGAAATTTACCAGCTCCAAAAGTTCGGCTTCCGAGGCGGGTGTGAGAATGGCGGAGTGTTCAAAGAATTTTATGTGCTCGAGCTCGATGTAGTCGCCGCGGTTGACCGGCACAAGTTTTATGGGGATGATCACCTCTTGCTCCTCTCCTACGGATGCACCTTTTATGCTTTTTAAAGGATCGGCAAAATTGAAGGTCCTTTTTGCCAGCTTATAGCCGATGAGGTTACACACTACAACGAGCTTGCCCGTGGTGGGGGCGGGAACGGAAACCTTTTGGTTGGCAGGGTACTGCTCCACCAAGTCGTCTGGTTCTTTGTCCAGCAGGTGTACAGATCCGGCTACCGGCGTGTTGGCCGTGCCGCTGGTCAACTGGAACAAAAACGTTTTTGCGGGACGCGGTGATGCGGTCGAGGCCAGCGTGTCCGTGGCGGGTGTATGGGCAATGGCCGCGGTGTCTGCAGCAGGCGGTTCGGCGATGACGTTGTTGCCGGTCTCGTGGGCTTCTTCTCTTTCTGCTTCCGCGGTGGATTCGGCAACTCCACTGCCTTCCAGCGGTCCGTTGTAGATCCAGGCTTTCTTAAATTCTGTTTCGAGTCTGAGCCGGTAGGTGGTTTCGCGGGCTTGCTGTTTGTCTTTTGTTACCCTTACATAAACGTAGTACAACTTACGGTTCGCATTGAAGGCATAGCGTGCCGGATAGTTGAGTTCGTGAACATGGGTCGTGAAATGTTCGGCGTTTGACTTGACGGCAAACCCTCCGACCACTACATAATAGTAAGGATATGATTGGCCCTGGGCCTGCGAACGGTTTATGGCAACCGTTGCTACTAAAACTAGTATAAAAAAAATATTCCGTATCCCGGAAATTCTAAGCCTATTCCACTTCATTGACGTCGAAAGCTAGACAAAACTAAAAAGAATAAATTTACTGGAAACTCTCTTTTGGATTATTTCCTACACGACTATCAACAGCTCATTGTTCAACAACTTTGCCACGACGTAGAGCCGTTTAACAAATCAACCCACACCATCCACTTGCTATTCCACGCTTGCAAATTGCTTCTTTAATTGATGACTATCTAAAAAAGTAACCCTGGTTTATCTTTTATGATAAAGCTTAACCTTAGGGTTTATGGCTGAGGATCATGAGTCGTGTCGTAGTCACCGATGCTATCTTTCATCTTCATCGACACACAGTTTGATTCTATAATATATGTACACAACAGGCTAACAAACCCTCGCCTTCCCGATATCGATCTTGCAAAACCTGACAACACAAACGGCTCTTTAATTCCCCCTGACGACAAGCTACCCGGGTGAAGCGGTCATCACCGCAAGTAAGGTTAGGAAGACATTTGATGGTGTAAACATAAAAGTTGACGGGATAGCATGCCCTTTTGGGAGCTTCTGTGGCCCAAAGGGTTGCGTTTGGTGTTCGTCCGCCAGGTATGTATGTCCCCGGAAAATGGCCTTAATAAAGGGAAGGCGCCATTTTTGAGCGCTTCTGGCCCTGTCCATTGTGTCATTTTGTGCTTACCCGTGTAGGTATTTTCCCTAATCTCTTCAAATTCCCGGTTTTCGATCCATTCTATTTGTACTGTTAAAACAAAACAAATCTTATGAAGAAGTTTACAACTGTCCTTTGCATCATGTTTTTTGCAAGCGTTGGTGCTTTTGCTCAAGGCGTTAGTGGTGGTATCAAAGCAGGTCTTAACCTGTCCAACATGACGTTCTCCAGCAGCGGCTATACCACAAGCCCCAGCTTTTCGCCTGCTCTTCACGGTGGCGCTTACCTCACGGCGATGTTCTCTGAACACCTCGGACTCCAGCCCGAATTGCTTTTCTCCGGACAAGGCGCCAAGTCGGGTAGCAACAAGTACACATTGAACTACATCACCGTTCCGGTGTTGGTTCGTTACAATGTGAACAGCCTGTTGAGCTTCCACGCAGGTCCTCAAATGGGTTTCCTGATGTCTGCCAAAGAAAAAATTGCGTCCACTACTTCAGACGTTAAGGACGATTTCAAGAGCACGGACGTCAGCATTGCTGCCGGAGTTGGTATCGACCTGCCGATGAAATTGAATTTCTCTTTCCGTTTTGTAAAAGGCCTTAGCGACATCAACAACATCGCTGACGCTAACGACTACAAGGCAAAGAACTACGCCCTCCAATTTTCGGTAGGCTACAAATTGTTTGGCAAGTAATTGTGGTCGATCCTCTCGCAGGAGAGGGTTGAGTACCGTTGATCTGTTAAAACTGGAACGGTCGTGCACCTTGGTGCACGGCCTTTTCTGTTTTATATGGGGTTACCAAAATCTCGAGGGGAATGCGCTCGCGTATCGTCGCTGGGTTGGCAAGCAAACTTTGCATGTCCGCTGACTCCAGCCCATCCTCAATCAAAGTACACAACCGAAACCGTTCTGGCAGACGAGTCATAATAGATGGCGGCGACGCCGTCGCGGTAGGCTACATAACGCTTGTCTTCAAAACGAACGACATGGTCTATTTCATAGCAGTCGATGGCATCGCGGACCAAGTTTAGCGGGGGGTCAAGGCGTTGGAAGGAATTTTGGTGCTCGTTCCAAGCGTAGTAAAAATAGTGATGCAGGCCGGGCCCCTCCATCATCTGGAGAATCATCGTGCCCACAATCATGCCGATGAAGCCGGCGGCGGGACCTACCATACCGTTTTCGTCGTAATAGTGGCCCCACTGAACGATGTACTGGCCGTCTCGCTTCAACACGGTGAGCTGGGGAGTGGAGACGTTGCCGGCCCTCAACATGCCGGAAAATTTGTGCTTATGATGAATCACATTCTTGCGACCATAGCGGAAGTAGGTGTTGAAATCGGGTTGTGTGGTGGCGGTCAGCTCGCTTTTTGCGAGCTGTGTAGCGGTGGCCAGGTCGAAGATGTCGAGTTGGTATTTTTTCTTGGACTGCAATATGCGGAATAGCTTTCCGTCGATCAGGAACGATCTGAAATCGGCGGCTTCGCTGGACGCGAGAAACGATTTGAGGTCAGTAGCACCGGTCTGCGGATCCAGCGTCATCACATACGTGCGGCTTCCCAGATCATAAATAACATAGAGTTTGTCATACTTGAACACTTTCACGTGGCTTCTTCCCTGGAATGTGTTTGCTTCCGAGGCATCTGTATAAAAATCTACCGGCCCTGCGGCAATCTCAGGGGCAATGGGTTGTGGCAGGCGGAAGCGTTTTTCACTCACCACGCGCATCCGGTTGATCTCCACCAGGGAAATTTCACTGCCCATTTCCCTAAACGCCACCACAAAAAGGTTTTTATCCACATAGCTCCCTATTATTTTTCCGTGCAGGAAAAGGGTGTCGGCAGCCTCCGTCCGGGCTTTTGTGGAGTCGTTGTAAATCCATGCCTTCAATCGGCGCGAGCGCGACTTTTCTTCAATGAAATACAGATAATCGGCGTGACCGAATCGCGCAGCCGCGAATACATCGACGTCCAACGGATCGACCGAATGGACTGTAGAATCAGCGAGCCACACAGCATGGCGGGCACGCCGTGAATCGTTGGGGATATCTTTAAACGAAAACAGCAGGCTATCACCAAGACGGGCGGCACTGAAGTCCTTCAGCGTGCCCGTGGTGTGATGGGTGTATAAAATTTGCTGGCCTCTGGAAAAGAGTGGGCTAAGAAAAACCAGGATAAAGACACCTGGGAAATTGCGGATCGTCATATATTTCTTTAAAACTGATAAATCACAACCGGATATTGGTGGCGCCTAGCGCCAATGTCAGCAATTTTCCAGGACACTCCATTTTGATAAATTGAAGAAACCACTTTCCCTATGTGATTGCACTTGTTTGCAAGGCCACGCGTTCCTCATTACACGGGAGCAAAAATATAATATTCAGATGCTCCCCGCGGACTACCGAACGCCTCGGACAAAAGGTCCGGGTACGTGTAGCCTTGAATATTCTCGAAGAGCTCGATGCTGCTAGGTTTTAGGTTGTTCAAAGGGAGATCAGGATAAAAGGTTTGAATTTCCTTAGGAATCACAGGCCCTTTCACCACCGCTCCCTGAGGAACGGTGATCTCGCAATTCGCCCGTTCTAGTCCTACTTTGTACGACCAGGTAGAGGTCAGAAAATCATAGTGCTCCGAAAAATTGAAATCAAGCCCGTCCTTGTCGTTCTTTATCAGTGAAAAAGTAAACGTTGGAATGGTGAGGTTCACCACCGGGCTGCCGTTTTTATGATACGTCACCGTTCCGTTTTCTTTTAGGTTGGTTATTGTCGTGCTGTAAGAATCAAATCCTTCTATATATCCCAGGACGGGCGTCGGGGTATAGGTGGCGTTCAGAAGATCATCCACTAATAGGAAACCACCGGGCCCCGAACGCTTTCCAGAATAGTAGCCAAAGATGTTGCCTCTATTTGCACCTTCAAAGTCCAGGTTGATTTGATGTGGAAACGGATGGAAGTCGGCCAGGAAATCGCGCTTTACTTCGGCGCCATCGTGTAAGTCTTTAATCCAGTTATACACGGGCACATCGTCGCGATAGGCTATCAGGAGCAAATCGGGAATGTCGTGATAAAATGAAAAATTCGCATGCCAATCGTCTCCCACTTTAGTCCAGCCAGGATATCCGTTTGACATATGCAGGCGTGCACCAGGATCGTCTTTAAAGTTTGAAAGAACAATCGAAGCGCTGGCGTCGGTATCGCCGCCCTCTGAATTCCCAACGAAGCGAAGCATCGCCCCTTTCGGGACCGCCGCATAGGTGTGGATTCTGGTAAAGTGCGTTCGTTCGTAGCGCTGGAAGAAAGTCAGGTTTACTTTGTCGACCTGCTTAACGCTTGAGAGCGTTGTGGTTTGCCCTGTGTAATAGCGGTCTACATCCAGGACTTCACCGGTCTCGTCCGTGGCATATACCCAAGCTTCGCTGATGAGCACAAAGCTTGGGTCGATCTCTAATGTTATCAACGTCTCGGGCTCAGCAGGTGTCTCCTCTTTATCGGAATGACAACCCGAGAGGGCCACGCAAGCAACGGAAATAAGAAAAGGGAAAACGGTTTTTAAATAGCGCATATCTCTAAAATTTATGTTTTTTATACAAATATCGACCTCATTCTCTTCGCCTCACTTCGCCGCCAGTGAAATGCAAAACTGAAAAAGCATTTTCAAGTCTTCTTCCTTTTTAAAGTTTACATCCGTATCATCAATATACTTGTCGATTTGCTGCTTTTGCCCCGGAAATAGTTTTTGCAGATTAGATTTGTTGGCTTTGAAGGTTTCGTCCTTGCCATCGATGTAGACATAGGAGGAATCGCGACGGAAAACGGTGTTTTCGTTGCGGATCATCCGGCTCAGCTTTTTGGAGTAGACCATGTTGCCGGGGTCGCGCGTCATGTTGATGGATTTTCCTTTGCGCGGATCGTCGTAGACCGTTTCGGTGCGGGCAAACTTCCAGGTCCTTTGGATGGCCAGCTTGATGTCTTCGTGATACATGAGGAGCTCATAGTAGCTCTTCTCGGGTGCGTTCCAAATAAACATCGTTTTCCCTATGTAGGCCAGGTCGGCATTCTTGGGGTCCGCAGTCATGGTGTCGCCCTTGGTGTTGATGAACTGTGGCAGGCCGATCAGGAAATTAAAATTCAATTTCAATGCCTGCGATTTTTTCTTTTGGCGCGTAATAAGATAGCCGTCCTGGAAATCCTCAAAACGATACTTGTCCCTGGCCTTGAAGGCCTCTGCTGCCGTTTGCTCTGGCCCAACGCTGATCTCCCTGGTTTTCTGTGACAAACCAGGCAGGGCGATCAGCAGGGTGGCTGCAAGGGATATAACAATTTTGGGGGTGGCGCTGGAAATAGCGCTAAAACATGCAAACATCGGGGTACGACTTCGGAATAGGTTTAGATTAAATCAAATATTCGGTTAGCAAGTTAAAATTGTTTTGGATAAAATCAACGCGTGGACCTCCATGGAGGGCGCTTCTTTCCTCATCGATTTTTATTTACGAACGGAGCTTCTCCTTCATGTCGCTAACGTCAAACGACTCCTGGTCGCCGAAATTTTCATAGGACGAGGTGATCACTTGGTCGCCCGCTTTTAGTCCATCCAAGACCTCAAAATTCTCCGTGTTTTTGCGACCGAGTTTCACACGGCGTTTCACTGCGCGATCTTCTCCTTCGACAACATACATCCACTCACCGCCGGTGTCCTTGTAGAAGCCGCCCACAGGCACGAGCAATGCCTCTGCAGTGCCGCCAAGTGCAATCTTCAGTCGTAGCTGTTTTCCATCCACAAGCTCGGGTGTCGTTTCGCCTTTAAAAATCATATCCACTGAAAAGCGACCATTCGTTACCGGAGTGTAAACGTTAGTGATTTCCAATGTGTAGTCGGTGTTGTTCACCGTCGTAGTGGCCGTCAATCCCGTGACAATTCGGGAAACGTAGAGTTCATCGATGGGGACTTTTACGATCGTTGTGTTCGCGACCGTGTCTTGTGATACGACTCCGGTTTGTGGAATGAACTCAGTGAACAGCCCATAATCTACCGATGAAACAGTGAGGTGTTCAGGCAATAACCTGCATATGGTTCTCCGGCTAACAAAAGCCAGTTGATAAACTACAAACACGGTTAGTATGGCCGTGATGCCCCAGAATATTTTCTTCATATAGCATTAACGTTATCCTAACCTCGGCTTCCCAAAAGCATGCCGGAAAAATGAAGGCAAAAATCAGGTTATTCAGATGTTGCTGATCATAGCTTGTTCGGTATTGAACAAACCTGTCTCGCTTTCAATCATGAAGACCTTCCAGTGGTGTTGCCTTGCCCGATTGCCCTGGCAGAAGTCTTGTGAAGCCGGTCCTGGAGAAAAGAAGTCCGCTTTTATAAAGAGCTGGGCTGGAAGCACGAAAAAACATTAAATTGACTACCTGATGATCAACCAAGATGAGATATTGTCCTGACCGGTCTCTTACGGGTTGGAAACCTGGTCTTCGAAATCATTAACTTTTGATCCTGCAAAAACATGAGTATCCGTTCATTGTATGAGAAGTTGCTCGAACCCTCGCAGCCGCTTATTGAAAGTATAGCCACCCTGGAAGGGGATATTATCATCCTCGGTGTAGGTGGAAAAATGGGGCCTTCCCTGGCAAAGCTCGCGAAACGGGCGATTGACCTGGCCGGTATGAACAAGCGGGTGATCGGCGTGGCGCGCTTCTCAGAACCCGGTCTGGAAGCCGAACTCCAACATCACGGCATCATCACACACCAGGCCGACCTGCTCGACGATCAGGCGCTGCAACGGTTGCCCGACGTGCCAAATGTTTTATACCTGGCCGGAACAAAATTCGGGACCACCGGCAAAGAGTCCTTCACCTGGGCGATGAACAGCTACCTCCCGGGACGCGTGGCCGAGAAATATCAAACATCGCGCATCGTTGTTTTCTCGACGGGCAATGTTTATCCCCTGGTATCGGTTCAATCGAATGGCCCCAACGAAAGTCACCCTACGCAGCCGGTGGGCGAATATGCGCAGTCGTGCCTGGGTAGGGAACGGGTGTTCCAGTATTTCTCTCAAAAACATCAAACGCCCATCCTCATCTACCGGCTGAATTATGCGAATGACGTTACCTACGGTGTGCTCGCAGACATTGCGCTGAAGGTCAGAAACCAGCAACCCATCGATCTGCGCATGGGATATGTCAATATTATCTGGCAACAGGAAGCAAACGAGATCGCCTTGCGTTCACTGCACCATTGCGGCGTACCGGCAAAGATCCTCAACGTGGCAGGGCCGGAGAAACTTTCCGTCCGCCAACTGGCCGTTGAATTTGGGAAGGTCTTTGACCTGGATCCGGTCTTTACAAACCAGGAACAGGAAACTGCGCTGCTCAGCGATGCGTCTGAAATGCGCCGGCTCTTCGGGGAACCATCGGTCTCTCTTCAACAAATGATTGAAGTGATTGCCGGCTGGATCGCGGAGGGCGGCAAACTCTTGAACAAACCAACACACTTCCAGGAACGTGAAGGAAAATTTTAAAATCATGACCCTCCCTGCCCTCCCTCCCCCCCCTCCTTCCATCAGCCAATTGCTCCGGGAAGTAACTGTTATACGGGCCCACCCGCTCGCCCTCACGAAAGAGCGAAGACTGGATGAAAAAAGACAAAAGCTACTCACCCAATACTACATGGCTTCCGGAGCGGGAGGTGTGGCCGTGGGTGTGCACACCACGCAGTTCGAAATTCGAAAACCCGAGATCAACCTGCTGGAGCCTGTCCTGCGCCTGGCATCCGAACAGATCCGTGATTCAGATCCCGGCAGACCTTTTATCAAAGTCGCGGGCATCGTTGGCCCAACGCCACAAGCGCTTCGCGAAGCGGAACTTGCCGTGAAGCATGGCTACCATCTTGGGCTGGTCAGCATGGGGGGACTGAATGATCAACGTGAATCCGATCTCATCAAACGACTCGAAGCTGTTGCAGAAATCATTCCGGTCTTCGGATTCTATTTGCAACCTGCGGTCGGCGGCCGATTGCTCTCGTACGATTTTTGGAAAGATGCTGCATCGATCCCCAATCTGTACGCGATCAAAGTCGCGGCCTTCAATCGCTATCAAACATTGGATGTGGTGAGGGCCGTATGCGCGTCGCCGCGATACGACGACATTGCGTTGTATACCGGAAATGACGACAACGTCGTCGCCGACCTGCTCACCACCTATCGCTTCGACGTGGATGGGAAACAGGTTGAAAAGAAATTCGTCGGCGGGCTCCTTGGACATTGGGCGGCCTGGACAGGCGCCGCCGTGAAATTGCTGAACTATATTAAACACTCCGGAAGTGACAACGGCGTGGTCAGCGAGCTGCTGAGTGTCGGCATAAAAGTAACCGACATGAACGCGGCGATCTTCGATTCCGCCAACGCTTTTCACGGCTGCATCCCCGGCATCCACGAAGTACTGCGCAGGCAGGGACTGCTGGAAGGCACCTGGTGTCTGAACCCGGAAGAAAAACTATCGGCGGGGCAATTGGAAGAGATCGATCGCGTGTGTCATGCTTACCCGGGGCTAACCGACGACGAACAGGTCAAACATTTTCTTGAAAAAGCGTTCTCGCATCTCCATTAAATTTACTGCATGCTGCGTGACAAGATCAAAGCATTGTCGGCCGAAATACTCCCGGACACCATCCGGATCCGCCGGCATTTGCATCAGCATCCCGAACTCTCCTTCCAGGAGCAGGCTACTTCAGCCTATATCAAGTCGCGGTTAGACGAGATCGGAATCCCCTGGCGGCCCATTGCCGACACAGGTGTTCTGGCAACCATCGAGGGGAATGCTCCCGCATCTAACGTCGTCGCACTTCGCGCAGACATGGATGCGCTCCCTATCCAGGAATTGAATGCCGTTGACTATGCTTCAAAGAATCCTGGCGTCATGCACGCTTGTGGTCACGACTTTCATACGTCATCGCTGCTCGGAACAGCGACGATCCTCCAGCGTTGCAGGCATGAATTCAAAGGGACGGTAAAACTTCTTTTTCAACCTGCAGAAGAAGTATTGCCAGGAGGTGCAACACGGATGATCAAGGAGGGTGCTTTGCGCGACCCCTCTCCCAGCGCTGTCATTGGTCAGCATGCTATGCCCCGCATTCCTGCCGGCAAGATCGGCATCCGGAAAGGCAAACACATGGCGTCAATGGACTCCCTCTATGTCCGCATCATCGGCAAAGGTGGTCATGGCGCCGAGCCGCACACGGTCATCGATCCGGTGGTTATTGCAGCGCATGTGATCATTTCCCTTCAGCAAATTATCAGCCGCTCGGCAAATCCCAGGGAGCCGTCGGTGCTTTCCTTTGGGAAGGTGATCGCCAACGGCGCCGTCAACGTCATTCCCGATGAGGTGTATATGGAAGGCACCTTCCGCGCCATGAATGAAACCTGGCGTGAAAAAGCACTGGGCCTCATTGCCAACATGGCGGAGAAAGTGACGTCGGCCATGGGCGGAACATGCGAATTGCGCATCGACCACGGATATCCCGTTCTTGTCAACGAAGAAAAACTTGCCGGCCAACTCCGAGACTATGCCGTAGACTACCTTGGCGAAGAGAATGTGATCGATGAAGATATTTGGATGGCCGCCGAAGATTTTGCGTATTACGGGCAAGTAGCGGATTCGTGTTTCTACCTCTGTGGTGTAGGCAATGTTGAAAAAGGGATCACGTCCTCGCTGCACACGCCGACGTTCAACATCGACGAAAGTGCGTTGGGCCTGAGCACCGGGCTGATGGCCTACATGGCTTTGAAAAAACTCGGCAACTAACCAGGAAAGAACGGCATGAGGTTTAGAAAAATGGAACGCAAAGATGTGCCATCGGGACTCGCCTTGTGCCGAAGTGCTACCTGGAATCAACTGTCGCGTGACTGGGAAATCTTTCTCACGCTAGACCCGGAAGGCAGCCGTGTGTGCATTGATGACGACGAAAATGTTATAGGCACGGTAACTACCCTCCGCTATAGCCATCATTTTTCGTGGATCGGGATGGTTTTGGTTGATCCAGCTCACCAGCGAAAAGGCATCGGACTCAAACTCCTCGAACAAGCCCTCGAGATACTGAAGAATGAAGATAGTGTGAAGCTCGACGCTACCCCGGCCGGCCGGCAAGTCTATGTCAAACTTGGTTTCGAAGACGAATATAGCCTCAGCCGGATGTCGGCCCCTTCTGTGAACACACAACACCTGGTTGCTTCAACGGCCACGGCACTGGAACACGACGATCTTGACAGCGTGAAATTGTTCGATCAAAAAGTGTTTGGTGCTGACCGCTTGCCACTCCTTCGCTGGATGCTGGAAGGTGCACCCGAACTTGCTTTTAAAGTTGCCGAAGGCGACCAACTCAGGGGATATTGCTTCGGGAGACCAGGGTATCGGTTTACGCATATCGGCCCAGTGATTGCCATGAACGGTGAAGTCGCCAGGGAACTGGTGTCCTCCGCCCTGCGGGTCTGCGGAAATAAACCTGTGATCCTTGATTCGCCCCATCATAACGGATCGTGGAGTACTTGGATTCGCTTGCTTGGGTTTTCGGAACTGAGGCCGTTTGTTAGGATGTATAAGGGCAAGAACCATTGGCCTGGCGTTCCTGGGAATCAGTATGCTATTCTTGGGCCCGAGTTTGGATAATGCAATCCGAATTTAAAAATCAAAGAACGCACATTAAAGTCGAGCATCGGGTGACACTGCTACCCTCGCCTTATACCAGTCGACAATTGCCTTTACTTTTCCTTTTAAACTTTCGTGATTCAATTCCTCGAAATGAAACTCATTCTTAATAGAAAGTTTGTTGTCTGCAATCGAGGGAGCAATCAAAAAATCAAGCTTACCGTTTTCCTCCTTTTCATCAATCCTAAATAGCAATACAGGAACTTCAATCATCCCTACATTTCTATACATTTTCAACTTGGCAAGTTGCTCTTTAATGGCATTTTGAAAATTCACTGTCGTCTTAACCTCAACAGCAAATTGAACATTGGGGTGACTTTTGAGGGTAACAAAAAAATCAAACAATGGTGTCGGATATTTCTCGATCGACATTTTGTATTCCGATCTCAAAAGAAAGATTTTTGCAATTTCTTCCGCTCGCCACGCTTTCAAACTACTCAAATTGCTCTTCATATCGAATGTTTAAAGTTCTTTTTATACTCTTTTAAATCAGACTTCTCCCAAAAAGACTTCACTTCATTGAATAGTCTGGCCCTATTTTCCCTATCGAGGAGAAACTTTGTCGGCAACTTATTTACCGTCTTCCGCCTACTCCGGTTAACGGACATTAAATAGACGGAATTTGATTCCACTTCAACGCCCGCTAAATAGGTTGGACAGTAGTAGGCGTTTAGTTCATTTATTTTATTTCTTGTGGCCTTAATCCTCAAATTTCCTTTTCGATCAAACTGTCTTGACGTGGCCTTGACTTGAACGATAAAAAAGAAATGTTCTTTTGGCCCTATGAGTTCAACGTAGAAATCAGAAGCGGGCCACTTTTCACCTAGACGTCTAGGTCGGAAGGTATAATCGCGCGAAATCTCAACACTAAATATAGCTTCGCCCAGATCACCAATTTCATTCGTCATGACATATAACAATTTCGGCTAACGGGTCTTTACAAATCTATATCTCTTAATCCTAAAAAACCAGGTTGTGTCAAAAAACGAAAAGCGAAAGTCTGTGAACATGGAGAGTTTTCGATTTGGGGAACACGGCAAAGCGAAAATCTGGAAGCGAAGACGGCCCATGATGCAATTGTTGTCCGGATGTTGTTATAATCCCCATCGAATGGCGCTCGGTCAATGCTATACGTAAGGCAGCATCAGTGTTATAATGGGGCGCTTCTGAGAGGTGATTCTGACGTGAGAGAAAGACATACTACCCGATCCAACGATATATCGTCGGGACGACGATATATCGTTGGATCGGAAGAAGTCGAACCTGTGGGCGTATAAAGCGACGGTGGAGAATAGGGATTTTGCCCGTAGAAGGCTTGTAGTAAAAGCGCGGGATCGGCCCGGGAACAGTATAGTGAAGGAAATGCCGTTAGTGTGACAGTGTTTGGAGGACAGGTACAAGTGTGAACACTCGTAGCAGCTCAGAAAATTTGCTGCAGCATATAAACAATGGCGGAAAAACCCAGCAAAATGGCCCATACCAGGAGCTCGCCTTTGAGGGCGGTTTTGAAACCGCGGATCAGTGTTTTCATCATATCTCAATATACGGATTCTGGCGATTAAAATTTGGCACGGCGAATTCAGTCGATGAAAATATGGTCGGGCGGTGATGTTCGTGGGTTGGTTTAATGCGTTGCGACAGTCTGAAGACTGTCGGGATGAGGGGTAGAAGTGGGAACACTTGCACCAGTAATCAGCGATTTATACAAGAACTTCCTGTCGATGTATAAGCACTTCCGGGTAGAATCTTGTCACCTTTGTCAAGCACGAGGCATAATCCCGTTAATAAGCGTATATAGATCACTGACAGGGTGGGAGAAAAAATCCCGCCCTTTAGTTTTTATACCCGGGAAACATATGCCTGGGATACCTTAAAGTCATTCGTTTATGGCGGCCAAATTTAAAGAGGGCGAGATTGTTTTTGAAAGAATACGCCCGAAAGACAAATTGATCATCGTTCGCCGCGATAACGGCCTCTATTATTGCAGGCCACCCAGTGGCTTACGCCGAAAAGTTCTCGTTTATATGGAAAGGGACCTGGTCGCGGAGAAAGAAGAGAACACCGCCACGGCCACAAAAATCCATCCGTGATCTACGCCAGTGTGAGGGCAAAGACTACAACATACCGACGTTGATCGCTTGTACTTTTTTAGATTCAATACATTGTAAACTTTTTAAAATAACATCATGGACGCAAAACAAAATAAGACAACCAACGAACAAAGTAAAACAGCGGCCGAGACCTTTACGGTTATCGGGAATTGGAAAACATTATCGAAACGTTTGCACGCAAAATTCGCTCAACTGACGGAGTCTGATTTGAAATTTGAAACCGGCAAAGAGGAAGATCTGATCAAACGCATAGAAACCCGGTTGCACAAGAAGAGAGATGAAGTCATCCAACTTCTTAACGCCGCACAACTGCTAAAACCGCGCGTGTTGTAAACACATTACAGGAAAGCCTACTACCAGCCGAAGAGAACGGAATTCCCCCACCGTTCTCTTTTTTTTTAAAACCGGCACATCGCCGGCCGTGATCGTGAACGATATAATAACGATTGACTTCGCTTCGAGCCTCCACTAAAATGAAATGACCATGCCAACCGAGATGAACAATGAAATCAAAATGAAAGCCGACATAAAACTGGAAAGCGACATACTCAGGGCAATGACGTGGGAGCCTTTGTTGCGAATGGAAAAGATAGGCGTAACGGCCAGGAAAGGTGTGATCACGTTAACGGGAATGGTTGAAAGTTTTATGAAAAAGACGGAAGCGGAAGAAACCGCAAAGAAAGCAAGGGGCGTTGTGGCCGTCGTGAATGACATTGAAATACAACTTGATAACCAAACAACAAAACAGGACCACGATATTGCCGCTGATCTTCAAAAGGCGTTCCGGGCCAACTGGGATATCTCCGCCGACAAAATAACCGTATCGGTTGAAAAAGGATGGATCACTATGAAGGGTGATCTAGAGTGGAGCTATCAGAGGGATGCAGCCCAGGCAGCGACACGGCAAATCAAAGGTGTGACGGGCCTCACTAACGCCATCACCATTCGCAACGTGACGATTGACAAGATTGAAAAAATGGAAATCGAAAAAGCGCTTGTGCTGTCTTCAGCGATCGATGACCGGGAAATTCACGTCACGGTCACCGGCAACATTGTATCGTTAGATGGAATCGTAAGCACTTTGTATGAAAAAGAACAGGCCGGTAGAATAGCACAGAACACTCCGGGTGTGGCGGGTGTAGAAAATGGATTAGCCATCGCGCCAGGGTCGCCTCAATCCAATCCTTAGTTTTCCTTTCTCCTTCCTCCGGTTACTTTGTCCACAAGATTGTCGTAGGTCTCGTAGAACAGGTCAACCCCTCGTCTAAGGTAAGGTACAATTAAGACAAAAATAAGAGCGGCTAGTTTCTCGTAGTCTTTTGTCAGGAAAGCGTTTAACATCAAAAAAATTATGACGCCGTAAAGCATCCAGAAGACCACGACGGTCAGGATTTTCTTTAGTCGGCCGGCGGTCCTGGTGGGCAGAAAGGAAATCAACACATTTGCCAGGATGAAGCTCACTATCAGGACTCCAACTATTATCCATATGTCCTGGGCATCCAATCCATAAGTAGAAAGTCGAAAGTCTTTTATGAAATCAAGTACGGTCTCCATTCTTCAAGTTTTCATGTTCCGGCAAGTCCTCACTAGCGGGATTCTGGCTGGAACACGCCAATTGGGTGACGTTAAGCGCTACAGATATTAACAGGGCCGATTATGCGAAAAAGTGCCCTAACTTCCTATTTTTAGGGTTTTAATGACCCAGAAAATTCTTTAATCGCCGAACTTGCGCAAACTTTCCGTTGTTAGCAACCGTATTGGTACTGAACATTTCCCTATACTTTTCGCATCCCCATGAAGATACTGTTACGCTATCTAAAGAATTATAAGTGGCTCATTGCCCTGGCCCTGTTTCTGGCCGCCACCAGCCAGGTTTTCTCCCTGCTGGACCCGCATATTACGGGAAAGATCGTCGACAACTTTATTGAAAAGAAGAGCGTCCTGTCAAGGGCCGATTTTATAAAGGGCATTCTCTACCTGGTGGGCTTGGGCATTGGGGCGGCCATGGTGTCGCGCATTGCCAAGAACCTGCAGGATTATTTTACCAGCATCGTCGTCCAGAAACTGGGCGCCAAAATGTATGCCGACGGGCTGAAGCATTCGCTGGAACTCCCCTACCAAACTTTTGAAGATCAACGCAGTGGTGAAACACTGGGGATTCTTCAGAAAGTGAGAACCGATTCGGAGAAGTTTATCACGCAGTTCATCAGCGTGCTCTTTGCCAGCATCGTGGGGTTGATCTTTGTTACGATCTACTCCCTGAGCGTGAGCTTTAAAGTGACGCTGGTCTATTTTGCTTCGGTGCCCATCATCGCCCTCACCAGTTGGCTGCTGAGTCGCAAGATCAAAGTCGTTCAGAAAAGCATTGTTAAGGAGACCACAGCGCTGGCGGGGTCCACCACGGAGTCGCTGCGCAACATCGAGTTGGTGAAAAGCCTTGGGCTGGCCAACCAGGAGATCGAGCGGCTCAATAACACGACCTATAAAATCCTTGGGCTGGAGTTGAAGAAAGTGAAGTATGTGCGGGGCATGAGTTTCCTTCAGGGGACTACCGTGAACTTTATCCGCAGCGTGATGGTGGTCATTCTTCTGCTGCTCATCTTCGACAACGACATCTCGGCCGGCAAATACTTTACATTCCTTTTCTATTCCTTCTTTCTCTTTGGACCTTTGCAGGAATTGGGCAACGTGATCATCGCTTATCGCGAGGCGGAAGTCTCGCTCTTGAATTTCGACCGCATCCTCAACCTGCCGAAGGAAGCAAAACCCAAGAATCCCGAGACGGTTGGTCAGGTGACGACACTAAGCTTTAATGATGTGGGTTTCAAACACCAGTCGGCGAGCACGCATGCGTTGACTAATGTTTCCTTTTCGGTTCGGAGTGGTCAGACCATTGCCTTCGTAGGACCGTCCGGGTCGGGCAAGACTACACTGGTGAAATTGCTGGTGGGCTTGTATCCTCCCAAAGAAGGAACCATTCTTTATAACGACATTCCCAGCACCCATATCGATCTGAACGAACTCCGTGAAAAAATCGGGTTCGTGACGCAGGACACCCAGCTGTTCTCAGGAACGATTCGTGAAAACTTACTCTTCGTCCGCCCCGAGGCCACAGACGAAGAATGTTTGGACGTATTGCAAAAGGCAGCTTGTCAGTCGTTGTTGGCGCGGGCCGATAAGGGCCTTGATACTGTGATCGGCGAAGGCGGTGTGAAAGTTTCTGGCGGTGAGAAGCAGCGGCTTTCTATTGCGCGTGCGTTGTTGCGTCAGCCGGATATTTTGGTTTTTGATGAGGCTACTTCTTCGCTGGATTCACTGACGGAGGAGGAGATCACGGAAACCATCCGGGAGGTTTCTGAGATCAAGGATCAGATCACGATTTTGATCGCTCACCGGTTGTCTACCATTATGCATGCGGATGAGATCTTTGTGTTAGAGCGCGGACATATTATTGAGTCCGGTAAGCATGAAGAGTTGTTGAGTGAGAAGGGGCTTTATTATGCGATGTGGCGGCAGCAGATTGGGGAGAAGGTTACGGTGGATGCTTGATTTGGTGACCGTCTGAAGACTGTCATGGTGGGCGAAAACGCTGCACCAGGCTGTCTGAAAACTATTCCTATTTTAGGTACAAGGGAAAACACTTACACCGGTTGCACCATAGCCGGAGGGTTCATATCTTTAGCAGTTAAACTGTTATAAAATTGTGAGCCACAAGGGTTTTCGTCTCGTTTGGGTGCTTTGTTTCCTGGTTTTCTCCGCGCAAGCACAACATTTTGTCAGAAATTTCTCAAACATCTCAAGCGTCACCGCCTTCGGGGATAAGATGCTCTTTTCGGGCGACGGGGGTGAACTCTGGTTGAGCGACGGCACGGCCGAAGGAACCCACGTGCTGAAGGAGTTATTTCCCGAGACGCAAGGGTCACAACCGGGGAACTTTGTCAGCTTAAAGGGCAAGCTTTATTTTACGGCCACTACGCTGGAATACGGCACGGAGGTCTTTAGTACCGATGGAACACCGGGAGGCACCACGCTGTTAAAGGAAATCAATACTAACACGGGCGTCCAAGGCGGCTCCGAACCCAGGGCGTTGATCGTATACAACGAGGCGCTCTACTTTCTAGCCAGGCCCGCGGCGTCTAGCCCAAACCTCTACAAGTCGGACGGGACAGCGGCGAATACTGGCATCTTCATTTCAAACATGACCAGCTTTTATGGCGGGAAAGTCGCCGGCAACTATCTGTTCCTTCAAACGGATAGAAAGCGGATCGTTCGAACCGACGGAACGAACGTGATCGATATCACCCTTCCCACCGACAGCAACTACCAAATTTCCAATATTACCGCCGCCGGCGACAACCTGTTCTTTATTACACAGGATGGCTACACGAGCGATCACAACGCCAAATTGTATGTGATCCCGAAGGGTAGCGCAAGCGCAACCCTAGTCAGAGAATTTAACGTACCGACGCCGCGGCATCTGGAAACCGATCATTATACAACGGTGGGGAACCGGATCTTCTTCTCCATTCGAATAGTTGACGAAACATCCTTACAAGAAGCCAGCACCGATCAACTTTGGGTATCCGATGGAACGGTCGCAGGCACGCAGCAGCTGAGCACGGAAAAATGGGAAAGTCATTTTACCGGTAGCGAAAGAGCCAACTTCATGGCCTATGGCGACAAGCTTTATTTCAGCGGCGCATCGGCGAGCAACCATGCGCTTTGGGTTTCCGATGGCACGATTAACGGCACGAAGGTTTTACACGCAGTGCAAGCAGACACTCAACCCGATGGCGAACCGGCAGGCGTGGTGTCGAATGGGTTGCTGTTTTTTGGTGGCAACGGACAGTTGTATCGAACCGACGGTACCGCTGACGGCACAAAACCATTTTCTTACACGAAGCTATACGGGACTCACAAATTCTGTGATGTCAATGGAACACTATTTTACACCCTAACTGTATCGCAGTGGGTAAGTGCGCTGTACACGACAAAGCCATCACCGGATATTAAGGTGACGATCGATGTCAACCAACCGAGGTCGATCAGTTGTTACCGGCGAAAGGTCACCATTCAAAATAATGGGAATGCTGAGCTTACCCTTTTGGACGCGGCCGTGTCCGGGAAAGAATTTTATATAGAGGGCTCCCTGCCCGACATGTTAAAGCCGGGGGAAACCACCAGCCTTAATCTGTACTTCATGCCGTTCGAGCTGGGGCAAAAAAATGGTACGTTAACCATCCGAAGCAACGACGAAGACGAAGGCACAAACAGCACGCCACTGCAGGTTTACGCAAACGCAATGATGCTGGCAGGTTGCACGGGCTTTCATGACGAGACGGCGGTGAAGGTATTGACGGCCACTGCCGGCACGCGAAAGATCACACTCTCTTCTCCATCGTTTGCCGAGCAATTGCCGGCCGGTACGGTGGTAGGCAGTCTGGCCGTGCTCAATGCCCAGGGTGTTTATACATACACACTGTCAGCCGGCGAAGGTGAAGTTAACAACAGCGATTTTAATATTGTAGGTGATAAACTGGTAACGAAGCGACCGTTCCGCTACGACGAGGCGTCGGTGTTGTCGATTCGGGTGAAGGCCGAAGGGGCAACGACCGTCGAAGACCGTCTGACCATCGAAGTACTGGAATCTTATGCTCCACAAGATCTGGGATCGTGTAGCACAGCGATCGATCAGTTAAATGTGGCATACACCGATCTGGCGATAAGCCCTTCCGGAGATCTGTTTGCAACCACTGGCGACGGCAAAGTTTTTCGTTCGAAAGACCAGGGCCTTACCTGGAATATTCAGGTGATCACCGACGGCAAACCTATTCTAAAGATGTGGTTTGTTGGAACCCGGGGCTATGCACTGACAGGCTACCGCACACTGATGCGATCCGACGATCAGGGCGATACCTGGTACACGGTGGCGGGTAGATTGGCCGGTGAGTATAGCACAAGTTTGCCGCTGATGCATTTTCCCACGGAAGACATCGGTTTTCTTGCCGCCGATTACCAACTATCCACCACCACTGACGGAGGACGTACCTGGAAATTAGTCTCGAACAACGTCGCTTCGGACTGGTACTCGTTGTTTTTTTGGGATCCTCTCAACGGGATCGCCACGCGCGACGGTGGCCAGGTGGTAATCACCAACGATGGCGGTGTCACCTGGCGAAAGATCACCATCGACGGCACCGATACCTTTTACGACTATTCCTCCCTTTGGTTCGTCGATCGCCAGAAAGGATTCATGCTCTACCAAGGCAACTTGATGAAGTCGGTCGATGGCGGCGAACATTGGACGCCGGCCAGCACCTTGCAAACAGCAAACTTGTCGTCGTTGGAATTTAGCAGCAGCACGACGGGCTTAGCGCGGAACAGCTCGGACTACGGCGGCGCGTACTATCAGACGAACGACGGTGGCGATACCTGGACCGTATTGACAGGCTTGCCCGGTGTGGGCACCTCCGCGATCATCAACCCCACCACGGGCCGGATCTTTGGCGCAAGCGGCAACGACGGCGGTGCATGGAGTGGCAAGGGCGGTCATAAACTTGTTTATACCGATGATGCCGGGACATCGTGGAACACGATCAGCGAACTGAGGTGGCAGCGCTATGGCTTCGTTCGCTTTACCAGCGAAACCACCGGCACGGCTTTCGGTGAAGATGGTGTGTACCGCACGACCGACAAAGGCTTGCACTGGAAAAAAATCAATTCATTGTATTGGGCCACCGATGTCCATTTTTTTGATGAGCAAACCGCGTTGGCCGTGAGCCAGGGACAACTGTGGAAGACCACCGACGGTTGCAAGACCTTTACTTCCATATTTGGTGGCGAGCCCGGCATCGGCAATTCGTTCACAGAATTGTTTGTGGTCAATGCCAACCTGATGTTTTTGACCGGCACGTTTAACTACCGGACGACCAACGGCGGAGCTATATGGACACAAATATTGGAAAACGATTGGGTGGTCGATATGTACTTTCCCACCGCCAGCATCGGGTACGCACTGGACGGCTTTGGTGGCATTAACAAGACCATCAACGGCGGTAAAGATTGGGATGCGCTATGGGCCACGGAGCCCACCGATCTGCCCGAGCGGGTATTCGGTGGCATCTTTTTCTTCAACGCGCTGGAAGGCATCAAAGGAACAGAAGAGGGTATATTCTACAAAACTACCGACGGCGGGGTGACCTGGATCCGGCGCAACAGCGACATCCCGGGAACGTTGGGTCAGTTCTATGCATTTAATGGAAGGTGTTATGTGCTGTCCACGTATGGCACCTACTCCACCGTCGACAAAGGCGAGACCTGGCAGAAGGAAACCACCTCGACCGGCCTGGACCTCACCTACAGCGGCGAGAAGTTTTATTTCGGCGCCCCCAGTGGAGCGATTTACACCGCACGCCTCCCGAGTGCACCAACCTTAACCAGCACCATTGCCGGCGAGACACAGGTCTGCAAAGGCAGCACGGTTACGTATAGTGTGGCCGACGAGGGAAGCGCGGCAACCTTTCTTTGGAATGCACCCAACACCACCCTTCGCCCCAATGGCAGCTCGGCGTCCGTGCACTTTCCGGAAACGGGCGACTACACCATCAACGTGCGCCGTCAGAATGCCTGTGGCATCAGCGAACCCGTCACACTGAAGGTCACTGTTTCCGACATGCAACAACCCCATATTACCGGCATCGACAGTGTGGCGGCGGGCGATTTGAACGTGCCCTATACGCTCGACGGTCTTTTGCCTGATGTGACCCCGACGTGGGCCGTGACAACACCATCGACCTACTCAGCCATATCCAACGGCGTAGCCGTAAATTGGAAAAAGACCGATGGCAATTATGGTGACGTAAGCGTGATCGAGGCCAATGCCATCACCGGTTGCAGGGTTGAAGATCACATCACGGTTTTTATTTATGCTCCCGGCACTCCGGGCGGCCCCGGAGGGCCAACCGATCCCACGGATCCCGGCAATGTCACGGGTGTGGAAGGGGATGCTTCCTTCTTGCTCGATGTCTATCCTAATCCCACGGCCAGTGATATCATTGCAAAGTCAAATGAAACGACAACGTTTTTGGTGCGCGTGCTGGATACTTCGGGCACGGAACATCTGCGTCAGACGATCACCCCCAATCAACCGGTCACCCTCTCCTTGGGTGATTTGCAGTCCGGGCTATATGTCGTCGAATTTGTAGATGCGAACGGCACCGTGAGGGACGTCCGGCGCATTGTTAAATACTAGCCGACATGGTGGGCGCCGGTAGTGCAACGGGTTGTTGATTGCCCCGGTTGAGGTACAAGTGAAAACACCTGCACCGGCAATTTGGTATATTGTAGTACCAAATAAAACCCACCAAATATGATTTCCATTAACCAATCTGTCGATCGCCGGAAATTTCTCCAGTCAACGGCGCTGCTCACTTCCGGAGCACTCGGGCTAACCGTCTTGCCAGCACCCGTTGTCGCAGGCGCCATGACATCAGCTGAAGACATGTCCAACATCATTGGTCCCATGGCCGGATATGCGCCGCAGGTAGGCACACTGGCGTCCATGATGACCTGGATGCGGAATGTGATACTTTTCCCTGTCGCAGGGCTCACAGTAGAACAGTTGGATTATGTGCACGATGCGAAAGCGAACTCGATCGGCGCGATGCTCCTGCACCTGGCAGCGACGGAACGCTTTTATCAGCTGCACACTTTTGAGAACAAGAAGTGGGGTGAATGGCCGGAAGCCGATGTGAAACGGTTTTCAGCAGCCAGCGAACTGGGCGACGAAGGCCGCAAGAACATCAAGGGAAATCCTCTGAAATATTATCTCAGCACGCTGGAAGAAGTCAGGAGCAACACGCTGTCGGAATTCAAGAAACGCGACGATGCGTGGCTGATGAGCGTCGACAAGGAGTGGTTTTGGGGACCTACCAATAACTACTGCAAGTGGTTTCATGTCTGTGAGCATGAATCCAATCACAACGGCCAGATCAAATGGCTGAAGAGCCGGTTGCCGGGCGCCAAGGCAGGCAATGATTGATCATTCAAAAACGACAGCGCGCGTCTATTACAATCTTATTTTGGCACGTACGGTCCACCCGTTTCGCCCCACCCCCACTTGGGCATGGGCTCGTGTTCCTGTATCGGGTTTTCGTTTGTATTCGAATTGAGGACGGCCAGGCGACTCCCCCATTCCAGATAGCCCACCAGTGAGGACCGGAATTCGGGATCGTCGGGCAAGCCAACCTCGTCGGCTGTTTCGAGGAGCAGGGCGATCCAGCGTTTTCTTTTTTTATCGTCGAGTTGTTTTCCGATGTGGTGGGCTACCATGTTGGAGTGGCTTCCGTGGTCGCCCTCCGTGTAGGCTTTGGGCCCGCCAAAAACTTCGGCCACAAAGTGAGCTACGTGTTTGGAATGTTCGGGCGACATGTTGGCAAAGACGGGACCGAGCAGTTCGTCTTTCAGCACTTTTTTATAGAAGGCGTCGAAGAGATTTTCGAAGGCACTTTGTCCTCCGGCCCATTGGAAGAGGGTTGGGATGTTGGGGTTGTTGGTCATGAGATAGTCAACGGAATGGGCGGGCGTTTTGTTCGGCGTGATGCCGCTTTTTAACTTTGATTCAATTATATCAACTTAGAATGAATGACCAGTAGCTATTGGATGTCTCCATCGCTATATAGCAAAGATGGTTTTACATTTTTTGTATTTCACTGGCGAGATGCCAATGTATAGTATTTTCTGAAAGAATGTCAGCCTCTTCAGGGGAGAATGAAGCGGAGAATTGCACTTAGGACATTTCTTCCTTTTGGCAAGTTGTGATGCTCTGAATGAGTTTGGGATTGATTTTGAGCGGTTATAATCTTGTTCACTGACCTCTACC
>CBIHQM010000006.1:0-39577 GCA_966211885.1 uncultured Chryseolinea sp. | reverse complement strand
AAGGCGTGGGCGACGGGGATACTCAACCTCATTCTTTCTTATGATCCCGAACGCGTCGTGATCGGCGGCGGCATCATGCAGGGAAAGAATTTGCTCATCCCGCAAGTTCGCCGCATGATCGAGAGAGACTCTTGGATTAACGATATACCCATTGAACTGGTCGTGGCCGAGCAAGTGGAGTACGCAGGAATTTTAGGCATGTATTATTTATTATCCCTTTTACAAAAGGATTACAAACCGGTTTTATGAAGTCAAATTTTGATAAATGCCCATCTGTTGAAGTCAGTCCGGAGAGCCGTGATTGCATCACCGGTTGGGAAAGCATCTGTAAACACCTCCAGGAATTTATCGCCACCCGTGGAAAGACGCGCGTGGTGGTGGCCATCGATTGTTATCATGGTGTGTTGCATAAAGAAACGGAGGCCGCGATGAGAAAAGGTTTACAGCCTCATCCTTTCTTTAATAGTACGTCCGCGTTTCTCCCGGAGATTGAAGTTTCCCGAATGGTCTATCCCGACGTTACCGACGACCGGATCTTCGGCTTCATGACCCGTTTGACGCTGGAGAAATTCTTTGATGAAAAGAAATTACAGGCGCTGCGCAAAGATATCAATGCCATCGCCAACGGCGTGGTCGTGGTTTATGGCGAAGGCGCAGCCTATGTAGCTCAAAATGCCGACGTGGTGGTGTATCTTGACATGGCGCGCTGGGAGATCCAGCTGCGGATGCGGCGCAACGAGGTGGGCAACCTGGGTGTGAACAATACCGGCGCCGAGTTTTCTTTAAAATATAAGCAAGCCTACTTCGTGGATTGGCGCGTACTCGACAAGCACAAGGTGGCGTTGATGGATCGTTGGGATTTTGTGATCGATACCAACAAACCGGATCACCCCAAAATGATCACGGGAGCATCCGTGTTGAAAGGACTCGAGAAAGCGACGCACACACCGTTTCGCGTGGTGCCGTTTTTTGATCCCGGGCCCTGGGGTGGTCAGTGGTTGAAGGAAGTGGCAGACCTCGACCGGACGGCCGTGAACTTTGCCTGGGGATTCGATTGCGTTCCGGAGGAGAACAGCTTGCTCCTGAAGTTCGGGAGCGAGACCGTGGAGATCCCTTCCATCAACCTGGTCTTCAACCAACCGGAAGCCTTGTTGGGAAAACGCGTCTACGAAAAGTTTGGCGCGGAATTTCCCATCCGCTTCGACTTCCTGGACACCATGGACGGCGGCAACCTCAGCCTGCAGGTGCATCCCACCACGCAGTACATCCGCGAACATTTTGGGATGGACTACACACAGGACGAGAGCTACTACATGCTCGACGCCCGCGAAGACGCGTTTGTCTATCTTGGGCTGAACGAGGATACCGACCCGAAGCGCATGATCAGCGAACTCAAGGCGGCGCAAAATGAAGGCGGTAACTTTGACGCTGAGAAATATGTGCAGAAGTGGCCCATCAAAAAGCACGACCATGTATTGATCCCCGCCGGCACGGTGCATTGTTCCGGTAAGGATAGCGTTGTGCTGGAGATCAGCGCCACGCCCTACATTTTCACCTTCAAACTTTGGGATTGGGGCAGACTTGGGTTGGACGGCAAACCGCGTCCCATCAACATCGAACACGGCGAGAAAGTGATCGCATGGGATCGGAGAGCGGACTGGACACGTAAAAACCTCGTAGACCGCGTAGAGAAAGTGGCTTCGGGCGATGGATGGATCGAGGAGCGCACGGGCCTGCACGAGTTTCAGTTTATTGAAACCCGCCGGCATTGGTTTACAAAGAAAGTGCTTCACAACACGAACGGCGGTGTCAATGTCATCAACCTCGTGGAAGGAAGAGAAGTTATCGTGGAGAGCCCGAAGGGTCTTTTTGCGCCCTATGTGATCCACTATGCCGAAACCTTTATTGTACCGGCAGCCGTAGGCGAATACACCATCACCCCCCATGGTGAATCCGCCGGGAAAGAATGCGCCACGCTCAAAGCCTTTGTGCGCACAGAAGATATTATCAACGGCTATCATAGTTTGGTGTGATTTCGATCCTGGCCTGCGGCACACTCTCGCCGCGGGCCGATCGAATATCATCACCGGTCATTCGGAGAAAAAGTCAAAGAAACTCAAGGTCTAATGAGCATTCGTACCTGTCGTTTTACGATCCTGTTTTTAGTGTTGTTGGTAGCGGCACCTCTGTGTAGGGCAGAGGTCCGCTTGCCAAAAATCTTCGGCAACAACATGGTGTTGCAGCGCGATCTTCCTTTGCATTTTTGGGGATGGGCCTCGCCGGGTGAAGAGGTGAAGATGGTGATGGGCGTGAAGACTGTCAGTGTAAAAACCAACGCTCAGGGAAAATGGTCCTGCGTCCTTCCAGCCGCCCCGGCCGGAGGACCCTATGAAGTGGTGATCAACGGAACAAACCGCATCGAACTAAAAAATATTCTCATCGGCGACGTGTGGATCTGTGGTGGACAGTCGAACATGCAGTGGCGCTTGGATCAGACACCCTATGAAGAAAAAGATTCCGTCCTCTTGAAACGTGGGAATATCCGCTTGTTCACCGTACCAATCGATATGGACTATCAGCCCCGCGAAGACGTGAAGGGAAATGGCTGGCAGACTTTGAGCCCTCAGACCATCCGGGAGTTTTCGGCGGTGGCCTATCACTTTGGAAAATACCTTTACGAACAACTCGATGTCCCCATCGGCCTGGTGAGCGACAACCTTGGGGCAACAGCGGCCGAGGCTTGGATGAGCAATGAGGCGCTTCTGCAGTTCCCTGAATTTACAAGCCTCATTCAGCCCGTAGTGAAACATGGCAAAAGCTTTGAGGCCTTAACGGCGGACTTCGAGAAGAACAAAGCTGTTTGGTTCAAAAAATATTATTACAAAAGCGCCGGCGTAAAAGGAGAGTGGTTTAAACCGGAAACAAATGTTGCTGATTGGAAACCGATCAATGCTTCGGGCAACACCTGGGAAAACGAACCCGGTCTCAAAGATCACGACGGCGAAGTGTGGTTCCGCACCACGTTCGATCTTCCCGAAAATTATCACGACGAAAATTTCAACATCGCCCTGTCGCAGATCGACGACTACGACATGGCCTGGGTGAATGGCGTGAAGATCGGGGAGACCTATGGCAAACATAACCACCGGAACTACAGCATGTCCACGCGTTCTTTAAAACCGAAGGGCAATGTGTTGGTCGTGCGCGTATTCGATGTCGGGGGTATTGGCGGGTTCACGACTAGCCCGTTTTGGGGAAGCAAGATCATGTTGGGGACTTGGCTGTATAAAAAAGGCGAGGCCATAGACGCTGCAAAATTTCCAAAAGTGGAGATGCCGAACGCGACGCCGTTTTCGTCTCCCGGTGTTTTATACAATGGTAGCATTGCGCCCCTCACGGCGTTTCCCATCAAGGGCGCCATTTGGTACCAGGGCGAAACCAACGTGGACCGGGCATACGAATACCGCGAATTGTTCCCTGCGCTGATCCGCGATTGGAGAAAGCATTGGAACCAAGGCGATTTCCCGTTTTTGTTTGTGCAGTTGGCAAACTACATGGACGAATCGAAGGAGCCTGGTGAGAGTCATTGGGCCGAACTCCGCGAGGCGCAGACTTTGACGCTGTCGTTGCCCAACACCGGCATGGCTTGCGCCATCGACATCGGGGAGGCGCAAGACATTCACCCCAGGAACAAACGGGATGTGGGCAAACGCCTCGGCCTCGCAGCGATGAAGGTGGCCTATGGAAAGAACGTCGTGGCTTCGGGTCCAACGTTTAAAAGCATGCACGTCGAGGGTGAGCGCCTGATCCTTTCATACGACAACGTCGGAAGCGGCCTGCTGTCGAAAGACAAATACGGATACCTGCGCGGATTTCAAGTGGCGGGAGCCGACAAAAAATTCTACTGGGCACAGGCCCGGATTGTCGACGGCAAAGTGGAAGTGGTCTGCGACAAGGTGAAGCAACCCGTCGCTGTGCGATATGCCTGGGATAACAACCCCGGTCCCCTCGATCTATACAACGCTGAGGGACTACCCGCCTTGCCTTTTCGCACCGACACGTTCAAAGGCAGCACCGAAGGACAGGTATTTGTGGAGGGTCCGCGGTTCTAACGATCCGGATTCATACGTGTGCGGAAGCACGGGCCCGTTTATATGTAGGGACATTAGGACATAAATTTGTGCTTTCCCCGGGAACCTGTAAATTTAACTATTACTTTTTATTCGTATGGCCGTAAAAGCAAAGCCGTCAAAAGAGACGGTAGAGTTCAAAATAGATCACGACAGTCCCATTCCGTTGCATGTGCAGGTGGAGACCCTGATGCGTCAGCTGATCAATAGCCCGCAATATCAGGACGGCAAAATGCTCCCCAAGGAAATTGAATTGGCGAAACGGCTGGGCATATCGCGCAACACCATACGGCAAGCCACCAACAAACTCGAGCACGAGAACCTGCTGGTTCGTAAAAAAGGAGTGGGAACACGGGCGGTAAAAAACGCGGTGAGCACACGGCTGAACAACTGGCTGAGCTTTAGCGAAGAGATGCACAGCAAAGGCGTGGAGTTTGTCAACTTCGATATCAAAGTCAGCTGGGTCAATGCCGACGCCGATGTGGCCAACACGTTACAAATTGATGAAGGCAAAAAAGTGCTGAAGCTGGAACGCTTGCGCGGTGTGGCGAAAGGCCCGTTTGTATATTTCATTTCCTATTTTCATCCGCGTGTGGGCCTCACAGGAAAGGAAGACTTCACACGCCACCTCTATGAGATCATGGAGCAGGAGCACGCCACCATTGCATCCATATCCAAAGAAAAAATAAATGCCATCGGTGCCCCGACCGACGTAGCAAAAAAGCTCAGTATAAAAAAAGGTGACCCGGTATTATTCCGCAAACGCGTTGTCTGCGACCCTGGCGACCGCCCCGTAGAGTACAACCTGGGTTATTACCGCGGCGACAGCTTTACGTACGAGATCGATATCAAACGCTAATCCGTTCAAACACTCGTCAAAAAAAACACCAGGCCCGAAGGCCTGGGTTAGTGAACGGTCTCTTATTTAATAGCGTTCAAAGCAACATCAACATTTGCGCTATTTGGAACCTGCCTGCGCTGTTTTGCTCTTGAAAAGTGGCGATTCACGAAAGTACGGATTGCTGCCATCAAAGCGGATCACATAGTCGGATTTGAAATGTGTGCTTTTTTGGTAATAGTCGGTCGTGATGATTTGCGCGCCTGATTGTTGTGCTGCTTCAAAACTGCTTTTATCATTGGCGCGCGCTTCGCCGGTATCGGAGTCGGCCCGTGTGCGAACGATGTAGCCTTTTTTCACGAGGTCTTTGATCGCCTCCTGGTCGCGCTTTGCACTGTTCATGATGAGGATGGCGGCTTCGGGCGTTCCCACCTCGGCGTTGGCAAAAAGCATTCTGCCCTTCAGCGAGGGATGACCGGCGACGTAGAGGTCAATCTTTGGTCCTTTTTCATCCAGGATGAAAATGAATTTTCCCTTGGCTTCCTTCAGCGTAGGCCAGTGGTTGGCAAGGACGGCGCTTTCCAGTGTTTTGTATTTGCCGCGCACCTGGTCTGGGGTGATCACATAGCTCGTGCCCAGGTAATCGGCAATTTCTTTGTCCAGGGCATCGTACGTAGCGGCTGTAAATTTTTCGACGGCCGTAAAACCTGGTTTTGGGATGCTTTCATCTTTGGCGTTCATGGTGATGAAAACGGGATTGTGCGTGGGGTTTGCGTCCGACCATTTTTTCAGGTCTTGCAAGCACTGTTGAAACGTGAGGCAGTGGCTTCTGAAGTCGATGTCGGTGATGTGAAAAACCTTAAAGCCGGGTTTCTTCATCACGCCTTCGGGATCGAACGGCGGTTGGCCGGGAGCCCAATCCAATCCATTGGGATGAGCATAGCGTCCACCCTGGGTGTCAGCGTACACGTCGATCTCTAAATTTAAAAGACCGAGATTCAATTGGTCTGTGATGCTGATGTGACTGTAATCAATTTTGCTCATCGCCACCGAATCACGCGCCTTCAGGATCTTGAACAGTGCGGGATCGATGGCCTTCTTATAGCTGTTGTGTGAACCGATCACCTGGATATGGTTGATCGGCAAATTATCCGTTTGAGCGCTGGCTTTCAAAATGGCGATCAACACGATCAAGACGATACTGAGTTGTTTTTTCATGCGTTGTGGTGGTTAAAAAGGCCCTCCTTCGCTAAAGCTCCCGTCTTCGCTAAAGCTACGACGGGCAGGTCGGCGGCCCTCCTTCGCTAAAGCTCCGGCGGGCAAGGCAGTGAGCGTCGAGGTTATTTAAAAACGCCTAAATGTAAGGGGGCAAATTCAGAAACGTGTGCTCTCCACGTTAACTAAATTTTAACCTTTTTTAAAAAAGAAATATTGACCCCATCAAATATGCGCTACGGTGGTGGCAAACCTGTGCATGAATGACTGAAGACGAGTACTAATGAAAAGAGTAATCAGGATATCTGATTACTCTTTTCTTTTATTGGTTTTTTATTAGACTATTCCTTCAACGTAGCAATAAAGCTCAATACATCCCGAATCTCTTTCTTCGTCAGCAACAACCGCATCGGCGGCATGCTGGAAGCGGCATTCGTCCGTTTCGCGATAGCTTGTTTTTGTACGAGCGTATCAGGCTTGTTGCCGATCTTCAATTTCAGATAATCCGGTTTTTCTTCTTGCAGGATACCGCTTAATGTTTTGCCCTCTTTCGTCTCCACCGTCACCATGCCATAGCCCGGAGCTAGTCTCGCACTAGGATTGATAAGGGCTTCCAACAATTGCTCGCGCGTCAGGCGTGCAGCCACGCCGTTAAGTCGCGGCCCGGCTGTGCCGCCCATGTCGCCATACGAATGGCAGCGGATACATTGTGCCGTCTGGTGGCCATAAAAGATCTGCGCCCCACGCGAAGGATTTCCTCCGAGCAATGCCCCGGCATAGGCAGCCTTCAACGTGTCGGTCGACATCGAGGCACTGATTTTTTTGAAGCGCGCGTCCAGGTCCTTGTTGTGGGTGTTGCCGATCGCTTCGGCAAGTTCCAGGTTGATTTCAACGGGAAGCTTCTTCAGTTCCAGTTGCGTCAGAAGTTTGTCAAAGACAGGCTGTGTGCTCTCCAGCGGGAGCGTGCCCAGAGTTGTCAACGCTGCTTGTTTCTCTTCTACGGTGCGGGTGTTGATCACATCGCTGAGCAGCGTCACCATCAGCGCCTTGTCGATATTCATCTTGGGCAAGAGATCCAGCGCTGTCACGCGAACTTCTTTTTCCTTGTCAGCCAAAGCCGTTTTGATGGCGTCACCAATTTTTGGATCGGCGATGGAGGCAAGCGCCTTCAACGATTCTTCGCGCACAGGAGCACTAGGATCGCCTTTCAGTCGGGCAAATAATTGAGGCGATGCCGAAGCAATCTTCAGTTTGCCGATGGCTTTCACAGCGGCCAACCGCACAGCGGCGTCCTTACTGCTGGTTAAAGTAGTCAGCGTTGCAGCCGACTTCTCTTTCACAGATTTATCATCGCGGGTGATCTTACCACGGAAACGTCCATCCACACGATCCAACACCGAAGGTTTCGCCCACGTGCTCAACGCAGCCAAAGCTTCCGAACGCATGGCCGCGGGAGCTTTTTCGCTGGCCGCATAGTCGATCAGGTTTTGCATCGACGCAGCGGTGCCCACCCGGAGATTGGCGTTGATGGCACGACGCAACAAAGCTTCTGCCGTGAACTTGGTGTCTTTCAACACATCGCCCAGGGCAGGCAACGCGCCTTCAATGGAGAGATCGTCGTTGATGCCACGGGCCGCTTCGGTCACGACAAATTCGTCACTGTCTTTTAAGAAGGCGGCAATGCCAGGATCACGCAGGCGGCGAAGGGCAAGCACGGCACCGATGCGCACGGCACGCGACGGATTGTTGGCAAGAGCAACCAGCGGCTCGGCTTTTCCAATGCGTGCCAGGGCAAGACTCGCACCATGGCGGATATAGGCGTCTTCGTCGTTGTTCGATTTTAACAATTCAATAAGGTCGCCAATTGCAGGCTCATACGCTGTGCGTCCCAGGGCCTCGGCGGCAAAGAAGCGGGCGCGGCTATAGTCGTCTTTCAATAGCGGCATCAACGCAGCACCGGCATCCTTGTAGCGCACGTCGCCAATCCACTTGGCGGCTTGGGCGCGAATTTCGGGATCGGCGTCCTGCAGCAAGGGCACGAGCACGGCGGCATTCTTCAGGTCTTTGCGTGCCAACTGGCTGATCCCCCAAATGGCATTTACACGTGCGAGCTGATGTTCTTTTTGGGCGATGCTTCTTTTGAAAACCTCCATGCCCTCGTCGCCGCGGGTAGCCAATTCAAATTGTGACTTTTGGCGCACACGCATGTCGGCGTGGGCCAGCAACTGTTCTAATTTGGCGGCGTCGAACTTTGTGAAGTCACTGCGGATCAAGGTCTCGGTATCTTTTCGTTCAGCGGCGTCGGCATTGGCGACATCGAGTTTCCAAACACGACCCTGGCCTTTCGTGCCCCAGCCGTCGATCCAGTCAGCCACATACATGGCGCCGTCGGGACCAAAGTCAATGCCGGTAGCCAGCACGCCGCCGAGGATCTTTTTATTTTCGCCCAGCTCGAACGTTGCGCCTTTCGGGTTCAGTTTAAACGCATGGATACCCGATTGCGAAGGGTTACCCACAAACTCGGCAACAAAAAAGGTCTTCTGCCATTCTTTGCCCAGCGCCGTGCCGGGGTTGTAGAGCATGCCCGTGGGGCCGTT
The DNA here is from genome assembly GCA_966211885.1 of uncultured Chryseolinea sp. Taxonomy (GTDB): domain Bacteria; phylum Bacteroidota; class Bacteroidia; order Cytophagales; family Cyclobacteriaceae; genus Chryseolinea. Next base: position 30,797 of record CBIHQM010000006.1, on the reverse strand, counting down.
CACATAGTTGGCGATGGCGGGCGTAATGTACGCCGGTTGGCCTTCCCAACGTGGCGTGTACATTTTCTCGTCCATCCACACTTTGTACGTATTGTTTTCGGGGTCGCGATATTTTCCAAACTGCCAGTTGATGCGCCAGCCGATGTCGGCGCCGTTCACCACATAGACGATGCGTTCGCTTTCGCCGGGATGGTCGCCGTCGTTGTCTTCGCTGATGAGGTTGCCGTATTCGTCGAACACAAACTCATGCGTGTTGCGATTGCCATACGAAAACACCTCAAAGTCGCTGCCATCCGGATTGGAGCGTACGATGACACCGCTGTTGGGATGTTCCCACGCTTTGCCCGTTTGGTCCTTCCCGCTAAAACCGATATCACCGATCTGCCAATAGATCTTTCCCTCCGGACCGATCTCGACACCCGACATACCGTGCCCGCTAAAACCCACGTGGATGCCATAGCCGTGCGACAACGAAACTTTGTCGTCGATCGCGCCGTCCCCGTTGGTGTCGTTCAGACGCCACAGGTCGGGGCCGATAGCAACGAAAAGATCTTTGCCATGCTTGAGCACACCACCGGAAGCGTCGGTCGTTTCATCATGAAAATCTTCAATCACCACTTGTGCCTTGTCCGCCACACCGTCGCCGGAAACATCCTCTACGCTGGAGACCTGTTCTTTCTCCACGGTCATGTCGCGCCAGTCGTGCGAGCCGTCGTGGTTCAAGTCTTCCAGCCACTTGTTCTTTTCGCTGTTTTCGGGAGAGAGGGTGCGATGTAAAAAGTCGCGTTTCTCTTCAATATTTTTTAGGGAAATGGATTCGATCTCCCAATCCTGGTGACCACGGATATCGAATTCCGAATGCTTTTGACGAATGGCGCGGGTGTAGTAAAGTTTCCCGTCGTCGTCTATATCGATCGACACGGGGTCGGTAATCAGCGAGTCGACACCCCAGAGTTTGAGCGTGAGGCCTTCTGCGAGCTGGGGTGTGACGACGCCCTCGATCGCACGGGCCATTTCGGCCGATTGCTTGGGGTCAAGTTGCTTGATCTTGAGATGCACAGCTTTTTCCTTTTCCTTTTGCTGACAGGACGCCAAAAGCCCAATGGCTAACGCGACCGTTGAAAGGCGTTTTAGGGAGTATCGGTTTGAAAAAGATTCGGTGTTCATGAATAGCTTGGCTAGATTAAATGTGTTTGTAAGATATAATATGCGGATTCTTTAATGCCCGTCGGGTTGCAGCAGCGACGAACGAAATCCATAGGAATCCAGTATTGAAAATCAGGGGGTCAATGTAGCGAAAAAGGGGATGCTGAGGGAGAAAGCGGGGCCCTCCGAGAACGTTATTTTGATGAATGGCGGTCTTTTTGGGTACGGGAAAGAATAAGACGCGCGTATAACCTATTGTCCTAATAGGATATCTTCGCAAAGGAACTATAAGAAACGTGCGATGCGCTTAAAGAATCACGGGAGACTGATTATCATTTTTGCCTTTCTTTCAGCTTGTCATACCCCCAAGCCAGGAGAGACCAAAATGCTTGATTTTGGCCAATTCACGATCACGGTGCCGGCCACTTGGGATCCCGTTAAAGTGCGTGGCATTGATTCCTACGTAGGCCTTATCGCACTGGGTGAGGAGGACACGATAAACTTTGACCTGGGATGGTATTCCAATGCACTGGATGAGGACAAGAAGTTTATGATTCAGAATGGAGATTTCTACGTATTGGATAGCGTGTCGTCCGATGGTGAGAAAAACTTTACGTTCTACGGGAAAGCGGATACGGTTAATGTCGAAAGTTTTTTGGAAAATGAAATTACCTGGGCCACCGTTGATGGACGAAAGGCAAAGATCGTGTCCCCCAAACGCACGGGCCAAGGCCTGACCGGCATCTATATCGACAGCGTCTGGATGGCCGGCTCTGCTCGCGACAGGTTTCAAATGAATGGAAGAAATTTGAATGCTGAAAATGAACGACAGCTGTTAAAGGCTTTTAAAACTTTGCGATTTAATAAGGAAAATGACAGATAACTTTTGACGAGTGGCCAGCAACCGGAAACCGTGGATGATCCTGCTCTCTGGAAGGATTTAACCTTTAGGTCTTATATTTGCCCTTGCTAAAAAAAATGTATGGTTGGACAATTTCTTGTATGGCAAGGATGGATTTCGATTCAGACTGACCCAAACGAAGAGCACTTTGATGAGTTAAAAAAGGTAATTCGTGAACTAGAGATATTCATGAAACCCTTGCAAAGAGCAAATCAATTATTTGAAATCAAGCCTTTTAACCTTGAGCAAATTCTTTTTATTGCAGGATCTCACAATCACGATATTGGCTACAGCAATAGCATTGTTGAATTATTGAATAAAGTCGCTGAACTGGCTCCGGCAAGTCATGGATTGGTATACGTTCGATGGCCTGAGCATCCGACCCTTTGGAATCAATACAGGGTCTACAAAATGGCAAGAGGAAAGATTACGATAGAGGACGATCCTTTTTTTTCGCCCTGCAGCCCTGTGATAGAAGATTAGCAATAGCTTAATTTCAAAAAGGCGATCTCCTTTCGAAGATTGCCTTTCTTTTAGCGGAGGAAATTACCTACTTCGCCATCAACACCTTGTCAATCACCTCAATCACCCCATTGCTCTGATAAACATCCTTGACGGTGACCTTCGCCGCATTGTTTTTCTCATCCCAGATCTTCAGCGTGTTGCCCTCCATGGCAGCCCAAAGTTTTCCGCCCGCCACCGTCGTCAACTCCGCTTTGCCATTGCCCGCCTTGATGCGCTTCATCAGTTCCTGGCTGTCCAACTTGCCGGCCACGACGTGGTAGGTGAGCACGTCGCTCAACATCGCCTTGTTCTCCGGCTTCAACAGGGTTTCCACCGTTCCGGCGGGCAGCGCATCAAAGGCCATGTTGGTGGGAGCAAAGACGGTGAAGGGGCCCTTGCCCTGGAGCGTTTCAACTAGTCCGGCAGCCTTCACAGCGGCCACCAGCGTGGTGTGATCCTTCGAGTTCATGGCGTTCTCGATAATGTTCTTCGAAGGATACATCTGCGCGCCACCCACCATGACGGTTTTCTCTTGCGCCGTCGCCAGGTTCAGGGTGAGCACAAACATACATGCGGTTAGTACAACCGGATTCATTCTTTTCGATTTCATAAGGGTTTGTTTTTTTAAAGTTGTACACCACATACGGATGTACTCTGCCCCATGGATTTCAGACTTGCCAATTTTTTTGATCTACAGTCGATTTCCTGCTGCAGAATGCTGACCGCGGACGGCGATTCTATCCAAAAAAATGTTGAACTTCAAAGGGTCGGACGTGAAAAGGCTTCGTGCTCCGCAGGAGAAATTCCCGTTCGAACTTTCATCGTTCACCTTACCCGACAAGACATGTTCCCAAAACAACACATTCTCGTCATCGCGGTTGGTCTTTGCTTGTCAGCGCCTTCGTGCGCACAACATTCCGATCATGCCATGCATACCGCTCCGGCCCCCGCTGCAGTTGAACCGCAACCTTTGCTGGCCCAGGCGGTCCGTTTGCAGGAAGCATTATCGTTCCTGGGCAGCTCGCTATCGGCAGACGATACAAAACGTCTGAAGGTGTTGCAGAACAAGGCGCTCACGCAGGAGACGGTAACAGAAATACAGGCGATCCTCGATCCCTACTGTCTCGCCATGGTCAACATCAACCCGGAGGCGCGTGTAAAAGTCGCCCGGGGACCGGCAAAACCGGCCTTGATCCAGGGCGGCTGGACGAGCTTTCTGGTCAAAGTACAAAACGATGCCGGGGTCACAGCCCAGTTGAATATCGAAAGCCCGAATGCCGTGGAACCATTGCATGCGCCGAGTCAAAATCCGAAAGTCAAAGCCGAAGACGTGATCTCTCCGGGACAGGCGGCAAATCGCTTCCTCGAGATGCAAGTATACCGGAACCGCCCGCTGATGACACACCTTTCGGGGTTGCGCTTGGAGTACGTTGTCGTACAGATCTACAGCAAAGATGCCGGCCAGCGCGAAGCAGAGATAGGCTTCAACATTGGTCAGGGCACACAGGATATTGGCTTTCGGAATACGATCAACATTCTGTTTGACGTCAAGCCTTCCGTGAAGGTCATGTTCGAAGTCAAGGACGACGACGGTTCTCCCACCATGGCATCGTTCCTCATCACCGATGGCATCGAACGCATGCTCGACAGCACCGACAACCTGCAGCACGAACGACCCTTCCCCTTGTGGGCGGCACAACAAGAATTTCACTACGACGACTACAAGCTTCCGGGAAGACTGAAAGGCGTCTATCCGCTTCCCTCACGACGGGTGGCCGCGTTCGACGAATATCCCGACTTCTTTTTTCAACCCCAGGTTTACCGGACGCACGGCGAACACGTGCAACTTCCCCCCGGAAAATATTCCGTCACCTTCACACGAGGCCCCGAATACATTTCGCAAACCCGCGAGCTGATCATCCCGCCGAACGTATCGACGTTCACGACGTCGTTCCAACTCCGCCGTTGGATCGACATGGCGAAGCTGGGATGGTATAGCGCCGATCACCACGTGCACGGCGGCGGATGCAGCCACTACGACAGCCCGGAAGAAGGAGTACCCCCCGCAGACATGTGGCGCCAGGAATTAGGCGAGGATCTGAACGTGTCGGCGGTGTTGGCGTGGGGGCCAAGTTGGTATCACCAGAAGACATTCTTCACGGGCAAGGACGACCCGCTTTCGACCGCTAAGAACATCATGCGCAATGACGTGGAGGTCTCCGGCTTCCCCTCATCACACGCCGGCCATATCGTATTGCTCCGATTGAAAGAAGACGACTACCCCGGCACCAAAACCATCGAAGACTGGCCAAGCTGGACCTTGCCCGTGCTGACGTGGGCGAAGTCTCAAAACGCCGTGGTAGGCTATGCGCACTCCGGCTGGGGCCTGGAACCGCTGGAACCCACAAAAGATCTTCCCAATTATGTTATTCCGAAGATGGATGGGATCGGAGCCATGGAGTACATCGTCACCATCACGCACGGCATGGTCGATTTTTACAGCCTGGGCGATACCCCGGCACCGTGGGAATTGAATATGTGGTATAATACTCTCAACGCCGGATTTAGAACGAGACTCAGCGGAGAAACCGACTTCCCCTGCATCTATGATGAACGCGTGGGCTTGGGACGAAGCTATTTCAAACCCGACGGCCCCCTGAGCTACGACAACTATGTTGAAGCCATAAAAAAAGGACGCTCATACGTCACCGAAGGAGGTTCTCATATTCTCGACTTCTCGGTAAACGGAACGGAGCCCGGCACAAAGAATAGCGAGCTGCAAGTGAAAGGCAAGCAAACACTGAAGGTAAGCGCACGGGTCACAGCCAATTTGCCAGCGCAACAAAATGACGAAGGCAAATCCATTGCGACCCGGGCGGTAGACGGCCAACCTTACTGGCACATCGAAAGAGCCCGCGTAGGACGCAGCCGGAATGTAAAAGTCGAACTGCTCGTCAATGGCGAACCCGTGGAGTCGACTGAGATTTTGGCGGACGGCACGTTCAAGAATATCAACTTTTCATACTCCATCAACAAATCCAGTTGGCTGGCGCTGAGAATTTATCCCAGCTCACACACCAACCCCGTGTTTGTTGTCGTAGATGGCAAACCCATCCGGGAGTTGCGCGCCGCAGATTGGTGCCGCAAGACGGTTGACCAATGCTGGAAAATGAAAGAGGGCCAGATCCGGGCCAGTGAGCGTACAGCCGCAGCCGCAGCCTATGATCACGCGCGGAGCGTCTATGATAAAATTGTTCAGGAGGCCTCGCAGAAATGATTCGGCGTTTGCATTTTGTGAATGAAAAAAGATTGATAACGGGCAGACTGGATGGGTATCGATAGATGGATCGGCCGTTGGCCAACTATAAATTTCATGAAGAAATTTCTGTTGCTTTTTATTCTCCCCATGTTTTCAAACTGCATGGCTCAAAAAAATCAGGTGGCCCATGTTAATGTGGACAGCCTTATTACGGCCATCGATAGAGATCACTCGCTAAAAAACTTGGCGATAGATATTTTGGGTATGACAACCGAGGGCAGTGTCTTCGTGGGCTACTATGATAAATCAAATAACATCAGGAAATTGGTTGTTCGACATTTTGGGGAAATGGGAAATATGGCAACAACATACTATATCTGTGAGAATCAACTGATTTTTCAAAAAAGGACTACGAATAACTACAACAAACCTTTCTATATGAAAGGGTATTCCGTCAAGAGCGACTCGGTATCTGTCAATTGTTTGAGTAGTAACTCGGACTGTGATCAATCTTCCTTTACCCGCGGCCTTTCTGTCTTTAGAAAAGAATTTGAAAATAGGATAACCCATTAATCATGGTATTAGCCCTTATCCTTCTTCTTGATATATAAATAATAACCGGCCACCGTGAAGATCAGGAAATAACCAATCGCCATCCCGTGTATATTCACCGGTGGAACAGCCGCTTTGGTCTCCACACCGGCCTTCAGATAATTGAACATGCAATACGTATAAGGAAAAAGAAATCCATACTTCCACGACAAAGTCCCCAACGCCCCGATCCAAAAGATAAAGCCACACCCGATACTGACCAAAAAATTCCGGTAGTGAAGGCTGAGCAAATACTGCAGGGCAATGATGGGCAAACAGTCTATGAAATAGAATAAGTCTTCTCGCAGAAAATAATCATACGGTATCGCCCCCGGCCACGACACACCCGGAATAATGATTTGAGGGATAACGCCGGCCAGCCAAATGCCGAGATTGAACAAAATGAGGAACTGCAACATCATCACAGCAATGACCGTAAGCTTCGAGAGAAAGATGACCGTGAGCGGGAGCGGCGTGGTGTGAAGTTGTTTCCAGGTGTTGTTCTTATATTCCAACTGCGCGATCAGGCTGGTGGCCAACATCACCCCGAGTGGCAGCAGGAAAATGGCCATCGATTCCCAGGCATTTTTCCACAGCAATTTCCAGAAGCCGTCCGAAGCATACAACGTTGGCAGGCGCTCATAATAAACAAGCCGGGCGATGATGATGATCGTTGGTGTGAAGAATGCGCCCGTCACCACCATCCACGAAGCCAGGCTTCCTTTTTTCTTCAGCCATTCACTTTGAAGGCTGGCAACATAAGCGTATGCCATGATCAGGGATTTACAAGGTCAATAAAAATCGATTCGAGATCGTTCTTCACGGGACGGATCGCATAGACCTCGACCCCAGCCGAAACCAGCTTTCTATTCATCGTTGCGATCTCCGTTTTGGTCATCGCTGGAAGACGGATCCCGCCATCGGTGTAGAGGGCTTCCATCCCGTCATCCAGCAACAGGCGCATCGCCGCATGGGGGTCGCCCGCCTCGAGCACAATGTGGAGCGTCTGTTGTTGTTTGTGCTTCAAGGCGTCGAGCGTGCCTTGAAAGATGACTTCGCCCTGGTGGATGATGCCCAGGTGGGTTACCAGCTTTTCGATTTCTGCCAACAAATGACTGGAGATCAGTATGGTGATACCCTGCTCCCGGTTCAGCGTTTTGAGTAGCTCGCGCATCTCGATGATGCCGTTGGGGTCGAGCCCGTTGGTGGGCTCATCCAGAATGAGCAGCTCCGGCGCGGGCAGCAGTGCCAGGGCAATGCTGAGCCGCTGCTTCATGCCCAACGAGAACTGTGATGCTTTTTTCCGGCCGGTGTCGTCGAGCCCAACCAAGCCTAACACGTGTGGGATATTGGCCGCCGGGCATTGATATACTTTTTGAAAAACAGCGAGATTCTCTGTAGCGCTGAGATGTCCGTATAGCGAAGGACTCTCGATCAGCGACCCCACCCGGCGCAGAATGTCAATGCGATTTTTATCGAACGGTTTTCCAAAGACCGTAATCGATCCTTCCTGCCGTTTCAACAACCCCAGGATCAGGCGCAACGTGGTGGTCTTACCTGCTCCGTTGGGACCCAAAAAGCCATAGATCGATCCCTGCTCCACCGCGAGATTGATATGGCGAAGCACGTGTTGCCCGCTGCTGAAACGATGGCTGAGGTTGTGGGTTTCCAGGGAAAGCATGCTTGAAGTTTGTAGCGAGACGCATGCCGGGGTGGTTTGTTACAAACGCGATGTTTCTTTTTTGAGCATCCTTCGTTGCCAGAATTGATTTTGGTTTGAATGAAAAAAGCCTGAAGAAAACTTCAGGCTTTTATTTTTACCTTAAGAGACAAGCCAACACGACAGCGCAAAGCATTTTATCTCGTCAGCTGACTTACAAAACTTTCATGATCCCAATCGATCTTCAAATCCGTGATCTTGCCATCGGGGTCGAAGCGAAAAATAAAAATATGTTCGCTGTCGAAGCCATTGCCCTTGGGAGCGAGCCCGGCGAATTCTTTCTCCTGTTTGCCAAAGATCACCACCTGGCAGGTTACGGCGTCGGCCGCTTCGTCGTATTGCTGGCTTTTCACGGTGTTGTCCAGGTCGGGGAAGGCGTCCATCAAGGCCGACCAGACAGCCTTGCCGATCTCATGAAGTTTGCCGGCATAGTCGGCGCCCAGGGGAACAAACGAAACGGTGCCATGGGGCGCACACAAACCGAGCATGCGGTCCACATCCATGTCCTGGTATGCGGAAAAGAATTCAATACAGGTTCCTTTTTTGGCGAGCACGTCCACGCGCTCCTGTTGGTGAATGGAAGGGTTCATGATGAGAGGGGTTTTAATGATGTTGATGATGATTTTTGATAATAGATAATAGCATCCTATTTATTCTTCGGATAGTTCGGATGTTGCTTCACTTTTTTGATCTGCCGCAAGTGCCGGTCCATATGCCCGAAGATGGTGATGTACCGCTGATGAATGTTACTGCCGCCACCCCGCATAAAGTATACACGCAAATCCTCCATGGCGCTCGTAACAAAACTGATGGACTCGTTTCGCATTTTTAACACCCAGGCCATATTGTTTTTCAGGTCGTTCAGCCCCATCGGCACGGTATAGGTGAACGGCTTGGTATACTCGGTGGAGATGTGCTGTTTCTCTTCCATAATAAAAGCGAAGTAGGTGCTGTCGGCATTTGCCTTGGCGGCCATCTCCCATTGTGGACCCACCGCAAGCATGCGGCTCACATCGTGGGTCATCAGCAATTCCCAGGTGGCGATGTGTTCCACCACCTGGTTGATCGACCAGCGGTCGGGCGATTCCTTGAAACTCCATTGTTCCTTCGTGAGGTCTTTCGTTTCGCGGATCAATTCGTCGCGCGAGCGGATCAAATTGTCGAGGAGGTATTTCCGGTCGGCTTCCGTCCAGAGTTTGGTTTCCTGGCCATGACCGGAGAAGGCAAGGGAAATGAGAAACAGCAGGAGGGTAACTGTCTTTTTCATGAGGGGTTTGTTTTTGATGATGCTGTAAAGCTCGCATGCAGCGGTCGCTCGCCCTTGTAAAAATGCGAACGGCGCGGGTTATTGTTTTACAAAACGGGTCAGCTCCTGGTGGACCAAATGATAACGGGTCGGGTTCATGCGGTTAAATTCCATAAACTCCTTGACGAGATGGGACTGGTCGTGAAAGCCATACTCTTCGACAATTTCCTGCCAGTCGATCTTTTCATGATGTGCGATCTTGTTCGACAAGTTGCCGAATCGCTTTATCCGGCTATAGAATTTTGGCGACACGCCTACTTTTTCCAGGAATTTCTTTTCCAGGTATCGCCGGTTGATCTTCAGGTGGCTGGCCACGGCCTCAACCGAAATGCACCCTTTGCAAGCATCGATATAATCGATCGCTTCGTCGATGATGGTGAGATTGCTTTTTGCTGCGGTGGCATAAGAAAGCATCAATTCCTCCAATACCTTGATGCGACCTTCGTCGGATGACTGGTTCTTCACGGCCGTCCAAAGGATCTCTTCCGGCAAACCCGGCAGGAAGGAGAGCGACACGCGGGCATTGACCAGTTGCGACATGCGCACGCCAAAGAAATTATAGAGGGCCGAAGGCCGCAACACAATGCCCGCTACGCCGATCTTGCCGTGGAGCAGCAACGTGTAGTTGGACGTGAACTGCCCCGACACAAACGCGCGAGGCACCACCACCGGTTCATTTTTGTGCTGCGATGCCTTGTACAAATCGGCATAGTTGAACACGATGGAAGCATAGCTATTGGGAGGGCTTTGCACCTGCATGCTTTCGGCTGCTTCACCCTCCCAAATAAAATAACACTCCACGAAGGGGAGCAGGACGTTGGCGGGATGAAATTTCTGGTAGCGCATGCGGGCACAAGCTTATGAAAGATAAGAAAAAGCCTTGTGCGATGTATACCGGAAAGATCCCCAGGGACGGATTTTTACCGGCCTCAACCGGCTATTCTATCCTGGACCGGCTTGAGTTTATAAGCCTTGTGAAAAAAGCGATCGGCCTCGTGCTGATCGGCGGCAAAGTTGACCACTTCTTTGATCTTTCCATTTTCGATCCTCCAAAGCAGACACCAGAGCATGTCAACGTTGTTGCCGTCTTCCCGGTTGCTCCACCCGCGGTGGCAATCGACCACATAATTGTCGTTGACGCCCAGCACTATGGGATCGGCCTTGAAATCGGACTTGGCCAGTTGAGAAAAGAAGGCTACTACTTCTTCGATCCCGATCTTGGTACCGCTCAAGGGATGATGACCGGGTATGGTCCAGCGAACGTCTTCCGCCACCACGGTACGCATCAGGGCAACGTCGTGACTTCCATAGGCCGTGAAAAAAGTGTTGATGATTGTGAGATTGGGATGCTCAGTTGTCATGGGGGTTATATGGTTTTTTTGTCGCCACAAATATGAAAGCTTCGCGATAATTTATGGCTTGATAAAAATCAAGAAAGCCCCGTCGCGCCCCCGCATCTGTCATCCCCAGTAGAGAGCTATGTTGCTTCTCCAGCGGGCTTCGCCCGCCGAAGCTTTAGCGAAGGAGGGTCCCGGGACCTCGGGTTGCTCCATCTGCCCTCCAAAAACGTTGATCCACCGGCAGAATCGACCCAAAAAACGGTTACGTGCTTTTTAGGCCATACATGTACTTTTCGGGGGCCATCAACGGACTACTTTTGGTTCGGTAGAAAATAACCCTCTTTTTTAGCATGTACTTCCTCTTTGTCAGCTTTTTGGCGTTACACACTCCTTTTTTTACGCCCTATCATACCGGAAAACCTGTTTACGAATCCCAGGCATTTCATCGTGACAGCACCGCCACCATCGGTTTTGTGGACGCAAACGCTGAACCGGCGCGCCTGCAATTTGAAGACTCGCTGGTATATCTCTATAACGCCATGAAGTTGTCGGACTATGACCTGGCGTTCGATGCGTTCCGCTATGGCATGATCGGCTATGGCACGCTGCAACAACAAGGCAGGCTCAGCGACAAAAAACTCCTCACCATCATCGACTTCACAAAGCCAAGCACAGAAAAACGATTCTACACGCTCGACCTGGCCGCGCTGCGGGTGACCTATCACACTTATGTGAGCCACGGAAAAAACTCAGGCGAAAACAAAGCCACAACCTTTTCAAACGTAGTACACTCGAACCAAAGCAGCATGGGCTTTTTTGCCACGGCCGAAACTTACGTCGGCGGCAAAGGCTTTAGCTTGAAACTGGATGGTCTTGAAAAAGACTATAATGATAATGCCCGCGAACGCGCGGTGGTGATCCACGAGGCGGAGTATGTGAGCGAAAGCTGGATCAAGAAATACGGCCGGCTTGGCAGAAGTCAGGGCTGCCCGGCGTTGCCCAAGGGACTTTCGAAGGAGATCATTCAGACGATAAAAAATAACACACTCATCTTCGCCTACTACAACGACGCCGCTTACCTTCAAAGTTCGCAGTATCTTAATCCTGCTCCTTTGATCTCAAGTCTCTCCGTTTCAGCTCACAGCAGCGCGGAGTAATCCGGGCATAACGCTTGACGCTTATTTTTCAGGGGATGAATTTCGTTAAAGCCCGGCGACGTCGCCGCTCATCTTAGGCTTCTCTTTTTCTTTCGGGAACAGCAACTGCAGTTGGCGTCTGTCATGGCCATAGATGTCTTCGCGGAAGTTGATGGAGTCATTTTCGTCTACCCACACCGTGATGTAGTCAATGTAGACGTCATATCTCTTTTTTAAAAGGACCGTGGCCGGGATCGAGTCGTTCATGGCTTTCTTAATGCGCTCCAGGTCCCAGCCGGTTTGGTCGCGCATCAGGTAGGCGGCAAACTTGGCGGGCTCGTCCAGGCGAACGCAGCCGTGACTCAGGGCGCGATAATCTTTTGTGAACAGCCGGTGGTTGGGCGTGTCGTGCAGGTAGACGCTCATGGTGTTGGTGAGCAGGAACTTTACGCGTCCCAGGGAGTTGTCGGGACCGGGTTGTTGCACGATGCGGTATTTGTAAGGGTTGGCTGAATCGTCCCAGGTCTCTGTGGTGGGGTCTATGGCCACTTCGTCCTTGTAGAAGGCGTAGTTCTTGTTTACATAATAAGAAGAATCGCTCTTCAACCGTGGAATGATCTCTTCCCGGATGATGCTGGTAGGCACCGTCCAGGTGGGGCTGAACACAATGTGGCCCATGGCGTCGTTGAATATGGGCGTCGGTTTGTCTACAGCGCCAACGATCACCCGCATGTCCATCGCCGGTTTACGGTTTTCATACACAGTGAGTGTATAGGCCGGAACGTTTACCTGGATATAGTTGTCGCCATACTTTTCGCGCGACCAGCGCAAGCGCTCCATGTTCAGGGCGATGAGGTCTGCTTTTTCTTTAAAGGATTGATTCAGGAATCGCAAGGTGCGCTCGCCAATGATGCCATCGGCTTCCAGGCCATGCTTGCTTTGAAACTCTTTCACGGCCAACACCAGGCCGGCATCATAGCGCGTCGAATCGAGGGTGCACAGGGCGCTGTCGTAGGCCACGGGATACACCCGCATGTCGGTCAGTGACAATTTCTTGCGAACGGCGGTGATGATGTTGTGGTGTTCCTCCGGTTTGATCTTTACGCCCTTCGTGATCTCAACAGGAGCGGGGGTGTTCTTTTCCAGGGCCCGGTAATAGGCCAGCGCCCGCTGCAGCTTGCCATATTGTTCTTGTGCCGGCTGAAGCGCCTGGATGGTGGCCAGGAGCGCATCGGGGGTTTGTGCTTTGCCGATCAATTCAAGATCGAGACCCCGATCGATGCGCTGACTGGGCACCCAAATGCTGCGGCCGCTTTTTGTTTCTGTGACCTTGCCAACGCTGAGGTGAGTAGTATACTTGAAAAGCATTTCGGTGATGTGGCGATCCAGGGCAGTCCATGCCTGCGGTTTGGAAGCCTTGTCGCCATAAAGCAATTTTACGCTTTCTTGTATCCCTGCCAAATCGTAATCGGCCGGGTCCAGTCCAAACTTTCCGGCGTCGCGCAGGGCTGCCTCAACGGCCGTATAAAGCGGCGACGGTTGATTGTCCAAGAGCCATTTGCTCTGGAAGGAACGTTTGCGGTAAAATTGCAGGGCTTTTTTCTGTTCCGTGGTAAGCAATTTTCCAAAGACGGCAGAATCCAGCAAAACAGGCTTTCCGGGGGCCAGTGTAACGACGGCCGTCGTATCCGCCTTCGCGGGAACAGGGACGGAAACCTGGGCGACATGCTGACTGCAGGAATAGAAAATAACAGACAGCAATGTCAACGTCAATAAACGGTGTGCGTTGAGCTTTTTAAAGCTCCTGATCGATGAGTACATGTAGATTAAGCCCTCCAAGCGCATAGTGCAAAAACGATTCCAGTTAAAACAACCCCGGATTCCAACTAAAGTGTAGAATCATTAACCCACAACGAGAGGGAATTGTGGAATTTTAAAGGCATTATCGAGCGCATAGTGCACTCTCTAACGAAAGTGACAACACAAGGTTGAGGCCAAACTTTAAAAGTGGAAAAAATCGGTTCAAACAGGCGTCAAATATTCATGCTGCTTGTCTCCGGTTTTAGAAATGTCCAATAAAGGGAACTTTTTTCCAACGCAAATCGGCCGCTTCACTGCCGGCAGAGATGAACGGCGAGTTTTGAGACATGAAAGTCTTTAACCAGCGCCCGCGTTGCGTCGATATTTCTTGAACTTTTGCGGGACAAAAAACTTAACATTGAAATCAGCTTGCGGTTCACCGCATTTCAGGCTGACGCAGGATGTGAATCATCCATGAAATGACATCGATTAAGAGAAATGAACCGTGAGAAAAGGTTCGAACTTATTTGGTTCCCAATGCAGCCTTCACCACTTCGCCATCCTGCGCCGACGTCATTCCGGAAACGCCGATGGCGCCGATGATCTTTCCGTCTGCGGAAAAGATCGGCTCGCCGCCTTCGACAGGCACTACATTCAGGGCGAGCACTTTCAAGCCCACGCCACCACCAGCCACCACGTCTTCAAAAGCTTTGGTCGCGCGCTTGAAATTGTTGGCGGTCTTTGCTTTTCCAATAGCCACCTCGATGGATCCTAACTGTGTGTTGTCCATTTTAGTGAGCATCACGAGGTTACCACCCGTGTCAACGATCGCCACCACCACGGTGTACTGCTTACTCACCGCAAAAGCCTCGGCTGCGGCAGTGATTTTTTTAGCGGCATCCAACGTAATGGAAGGCCCGTAGGCGACCGCGGGTTTGGTTTGGGTTTGCGCTGTCACCGAAATCGTGATAGCAAAGAGGGCAAGGATCAGGGTTGTTTTCATACGGCAGTTTGGCTTAGGTTGGATAGCGATTTGTCAAATAAAGATAATACGCCCGGATCAAAGGGTTGGCCCTCCGGTTTGCCGGCGGAAAAGGAACCGGTTGGGCGGTTCCAGCCGTATTTCCCTTCTTGAATGATCCTTTTTGGGCGATGTAAAGGATGTTTTCCACCACGGGCATAGGGAAACCGGAGCATTCTGGTGTAACCTTCAACACGGTATCCGAACCGGTGGGGATTTAATGAGGATTTATAGCGAGCAGGAAGTAGCAACGAATGGGTTGTCCACCCGCTAGGAATAAAGGCTTATGATCGCAGGTATTTATTTATCCGATCCAGATACCAACAGTTTTTCCAGTTCTTCCTTGTCCTTCATCGTCACTCCCGCCGATCCAGCCGCGGGTTCGGCTGCCGTGGCGCTAGCCGGTGTCGGGGAAGGGGCGGCTACGGTGATGTAACGATACCGGTACCGGTAAACAATTTTACGGCGATAGACCGTATCGGGAGCGGTGGCCAGATACACGGTGTCGCGCACCATGCGCACGGTGACGGGCGCGGGTGCCGGATCGGGTTTCATCCACCACATCGTGACGACGATCGCCAGACAAGCGCCGGCCATCACATAGGCGGGTACGCGTGCCTGGAAAAAACTGGTCCAAACGGAAGGCCGTCGATGGATCTTTACCTGGTCTTGCAGGGAGGCCAGGATCCATGGATCGGGAGAAAGACCGGTCTTGAGTTTTACCAAAGCCGGACCGATTTTTCTCGCGAGTCTGTATTGCTCTTCCGATCCAAATTCTTGGAGCACCATTTCTTTTTCTTCGCGGGTAAGTTGGTCGAAGCTTTTTTCTTCCAACAGTCGCTCGAGTTTTTGTTCTTTTTCCAAGGGTGTCATGGCATTGCGTTTTCGGGGTGATAGGCGCCCAGGTAGCCGGCTAATTTTTTCTTCAAATAAAATAATCTCGACTTCACGGTTCCTTCAGGGCATTCCAAAATGGCGGCTATTTCTTCGAGGTTCAACTCGGCCTCATAGCGGAGCGTGAACAGGTGTTTGTCCGCTTCCTCCAGTTTTTCAAGCGCGCCATCGAGGGCATTCTTGAACTGCTGGTCCTGAAGCGCCGCATAGCCCAGGTTTTCCACACTTTCGTCAGAAGGCGCCGGGCCATGGGCTTTACGGAAGGCTTGTTTGCGATATTCGTTCTTGCACATGTTGTGGGCGATGGAATACAACCAGGTCGAGAATTTTCTTTCGGGTTGAAAGCGCGTGGCGTTTTCGATCACCTTCACGAACAGGTCGTGGAGAAAATCCTGGGCGCGGTCGCGGTCTTTCCACAGCATGCGATAGAAGTAGCGCAACAGCCGTGTGCCGTAGCGCTCGTACAGGGCGGTCAGGGCGCGCTCGTCGCCCCGTTGCACCTGCAGCATTAATTCTTCGTCGGTCTTTTTACCGGTGCGGTCAAAAAACATGCGCGGTTATTTTGTCAACACTTCCATGAAAACCCGGAAGCCAATATCGTCGCCGGGACCCTGGTAGAGGTTGATGCTTTTGATGGTCGATTCTTCGGGCGGATGATTCCAGCTGCCGCCGCAGGCTTTGCCCTCCTCGTTGGTCATCTCGGCCACGTTGCCCACCACGTCGTAGAGGCCGATGTCGTTGGGAAAATACGATTTCACCGGGCCCATCAGCCAGAAGCCGTCGGCGGTCGTCGCCTTTGTTCCCGGGCAAGGCTTGAGCTGGTCGGGATATCTGAAATTGCCCAGCGAACATCCACGCGAATTCAACGGACTGTTGCGCATGTTGTAGTACCTGAACCAAGGGTACAGGATATCCTTGTCGGCCATGGACACGGTCTTGGTTTCATATTTCTTGGAAATGTCGTGTCCCGGTTCAAATATTTTTACCTCGACCATATTTTCATCCAACACCCACGACTTGGCATTGCGCAGGCTCGCGGCCGCCACCTGCCACTCGTTCACGGAAGGCAGCCGGAATTTTACTTTCTGATATTTGCGGCCGGGTGCGTTGTTGTATTGTTCGGTCAGCCAGTCGCAATACGCCAGCGCGCCCTGGTAAGAAACATTGATCGCCGGATGGTTTGTAAAGTATTTTTTCTTCTTTGATGGTGTTAACCGCACGATATAACTTTTCATGAATGACAAGGCCGGTTCCTGGTATTGCGAAAGATCGAACTGGGCCTTTTCGTAGATCTCTGTGCGTTTGTTGTCCTGAAGATAACCCAAAAAGTTGTTGTATTCAGCATTGGTCACCTCCGCGTCTGCGGCATAGACGTTGTCCTTTACAAACTTGAAATCTTCTTCGATTTTTTTCAGGTTGAGGGCATAAGGAATGAACGGTGTGGTCTCGTAGGTTTTGCCGGCGAGAAAGTTGTTGACCAGGGCTTCCTTTCCGCTTTCGGCTGCCAGTTTCACCACCAGTCCCTCCCAGTATTGAGCGTGCTTGATATCGCCCGCTTTCTGGTAGTGCTCGTGCAACAGCAGCATGGGTACGAGGTAGTTGGTTTGCAAAACCTTGCCGGCGGCCGATTCACCTTCGCCATCAAAATTTACGGTGAGGTAGTCGAGCAGGAAGCGATTCTCGAGGTTCTCTTTAATAATCGCGAGGTTGTCGAGACGCTCGGTGCTGAGCTGTGAGGCCAGTCCCACGACATAAAGTTGGTTTTTGATCCCAGCAATATTTTCCTGTCCCAGGGTGAGGGTGTAATAGAACTTTACGGCTTGATTTTGGCCAGGCAGTGTGGCGCAAAGACGTTTCTTTTGTTCGACGGGTGTCAACGCCGCGATGGTCGCGTCGTTCCACTGCAAGGCCAGGGTGTTGAACTTTCGGTTCCGGTATGCGGGCTCCAGCAACAGGTCGAGGCTCAACACCTTTACATCGGGGCGCACCTGGAGCACGTCCTGGAGAACCATGATGGGTAGCGTGATGTGATCGGCCTCCGTGAAAAGAACGGCATCTTTCTCTACCGACATCAATACGTTGTAGCTATAATGTAGAAGCGATTGAGAAACCTGGCCGCTGCTAAAAAGTTTTTGGCTAAATTCTTTCCGGGTTTCATCGTGGCCATAAAATTCATTTTCCAGGAACAGCGCGGCATAGGTGGCGACGTTGTCGGGTTGCAACGCGTACGCTTTCTCAAGCAGTTGGAGGGCCTTTGCGCGATCGGTTTCCTGCCAGGCCTGCACACAGAGCAATTCGAACGATCCGGGTACGGCGGCACGCATGTCGTCGGCAATGTGGGAGAGCCGTTCTTCGGGTCGCTGGGCATACCGGCTGGCCATGTAATAGTTCATCCACGACGCAGGGCTACTTTTTTGATTAGCCATCTCCTGTTCCCACTCGCGGGCCTGTTCTTCATACCAGGCAACGGGTTTGATCACTTTTGTCTTTGCGGCGATGGGCTGCGGCGAGGCACCCTGAAGGATGGAAGAGAATAACATCAGCGCGAGCACGAAATTCAATTTCAGCATAGAAGGTAAACGTTAGGTTTCAACAATGCTGTACACACGAACCGGTGCGAGGTTCAAAGAATTTTTGCGAAACGTGGATTTTTCGAAAGACGGCAAGCGGGCTCCACCTCGTTGTCACCCGCTGATCAGCCCTCACTCCGGCTAAATTTAAAGACGCTCACCAGCACGACGATAAAGAATAAAGTCAGCTGAACGATGTAGAAGCGATTGAGCTGGATGCGCAAGTCGGCGGTTTGTTGAATAAAATCGGTACCGTTATGGGCGACGACCTCCCTGAATTTTGTACCGAGTTTGTTTCCGAAGAGCACGCCATTCAAAACCACCATGGCCACCAGCGCCATCTTGATCTTGAACCAGGGTTGTTCCCACCAGACGCCTTTCACCAAGAGGAGCATGAGCAGCCCGGTGACAATAATGACAACGCCACCTAGTCTGACAAACTCACCATAGCGCGACATGAGCGGAAGCAATCCCAGGGACCGGTTGTCGCCGTGGTCGGCAAATTTCCAAAAGAGTTTAAAGGTGAAATAGTCAATAAACGAGGTGCCGGCCATGACGACGATACCGGTGATGTGCAGGGTGAGGAGGAGGCGAAGAAAGATGTGTGTTCTCATAGGTTGGCTTTTCTGGTTTTGGATGTTCTTCCGTTTGGTGTTTTTGGTTTTGTATAAACTTCCTTTTGGTTGTATTTATACGGTAAACAAAACCTTTTGGTAGCAAAAAGCAACGCATTTCCTTCGTTTTTCATAGATTTATTTCCAAAAGGAAGGAATCCGATGAATAAAACGGTTGAGCTTGTCCGGCTTTGGGGGGAGTATGAGCAGCGCCACCCGGACGCGACGATAGAGGAATTTTGCCGGCACCGGGCATCGGCCGCCGTTCCCCGGGAGAAGACGCCCGTGCCGGAAGGGCAGATGCAGCCAGACTTGAATGGGGCGTTGGTCAGGCTGATCGGCAGGATCGCGAAATTCCACAGCGTGTATACCAGCAAAGCCTTTCAAGGCACGGCGCTGGATCAGATCGAAGAATTTGGAATGTTGGTCACGATCTTCAATCAGAAAGAACCCATAAAATCGGAAGTGATCTTTGGCAATATATTGGAGCTCTCCAGCGGTACGAACATGCTCATCCGGCTCATGAAGCGGGGGCTAATCAGCGAATATGCCGACAAAGAAGACAAGCGTGTGAAACGGCTCCGGTTGACGGCGAAAGGTGAAAAAACACTGAAGCGCGCCAAGCAACTTCTGCTCAAAGCCGTGGCCATGCTGGTGCAGGATCTAAGCGACGACGACAAGCAGCTGTGTCTGCAGTTGCTCCGCCCCATTGACGCGCGATTCAGCGCCATTGTTCAAAAGCAAAAAACGAAGACGTTTGAGGAGATCTATGCGGAGAACATGCCGTGAACGTTAGCCGTTTAAACCGGGGAGCAATCGTTTGTTTTGTTGAATTGATAAGGTGTGTATGCAGGCCCGCGACATTTTTTCTTTTGACGCCGCTAGCATGTTCGCGGCCGTAACGTATATTTAGCCTAGGCTTTTGATACCCTCATGTCGAGATTTCTAACCTATCTTCTCGTGGCAATGGCGACCGTACTGGCGTATGGTTGCTGTATGCAGGAAAGCTGGATCGCCGACCATCCTACCCAACAAAAAGCCTTTCACGCGACGGGTCATGCGACGCTCACCACCCAGGTGCCCGACATGATCGAGGAGGTAGACTTCGAAGCGACCATCAAGCTCAACATCAACATTTCACCCGTGGTCATAGCATCGATCACACCCTGTTCGCCTACATACATTCCCGCGACCATCGCCTGTGTCGTCCCGCAGCAGTGCCCCGTCTTTATCGTTCAGCATAAGCTTCTGATCTGAGTTCTTTTGTAAACACGATCAAACCCTGGAGATTCTCCAGGCGATCGCGTGTTCTTTTTTGGCTATGCGCCGACAAATTTCTTAGCTCTTTCTAATACTACCCTTCTTTAATGATATGTATAAACTCATCAATAGCCTTACCGTAAACAACCGGTTGAGAGTGATTTCCATTTTGATCGTCACTTTTTCACTGGCTTGTGTTTTGCTTCTCTGGAATACTTCGCACGCGTACGACCGGGACGTAAAGGAGATCAACTACCTGACCGACCTGGAGTTCCGGGTTTGGCAAATCCGGAACAACTACAACTCTATGCGTGGCGACATCATGCAAGTATTTATTGCCGACCCCATCACACAACAGGAGTATGTGAACGGCGCCTCCGTGCTCATGCAGGAACGGATCGATCAGATCAAAGAATCCGCCGCTGGCATACAGAAGGACCGCCTGGACGAGGCGACGCTGGCGATCTATGGCCACTTCGATGCGGCCCTGCAATCGTATATCCAGTTCAGTATCGACAATTTGCCCGCGATCCAAGTCGTTCAGTTGGACGACTCCGTCGAATTCAATCGCATCCGGAATCTATTGGTCGTCGATCTTAATGATCGCTTCCTCGTGTTGCGGGACCAGGCCATCAAACTCATCACGGCACTTCAAAATCATAAAGATGAGGTGATGCTGGCCATGGGTCAGAACCGGAGAAGTAGTTTGTGGTTCACCATTTTACTTTCCGGATCGCTCCTGACGGTTACCCTCCTCATTATTTTGGCCATCAGCAAATCCATCATCGCTCCCATACAAGAGACCGAACACATCTTACAGCGCCTTTCTTCAGGTGAACTTCCGGAGATAAAGGAGTATGACGGGAAGGATGAATTTTCGCGGATGCTCCGGTCGCTTAAACTTTTTAATACACACATTCATTACCTGATGGACTTTGTCAGGAACGTGGCTCAAAACAATTTTGCCGTGCAGGCTCAAATGTTCGAAGGACAGGGGCCCATCGCGGCATCGTTGGTGAGTATGCGCAATAATTTGCAAGTGGCCTACACAGCGGAGTTGCAACGCACATGGGCGTCGCAGGGAATGGCCGAATTGGGTGAGCTGTTGAGAAGACAGCAGGACTCGAGCGCGTTATACGACAATGTGTTAAGCTTCATCGTGAAATATCTTTCCGCCAACCAGGGCGTCTTGTACATCAGCGACGAGCAAAAGACCTCGCTCGACCTGGTGGCCGCGTATGCCTATGGCCGGAAGAAACACCTGAAATCGTCGGTCGCGGTTGGCGAGGGATTGGTTGGGCAGGTCTTTCTCGAAAAAAATATGATGTTGCTGAAAGAAATCCCCAGCGGTTATATCAAGATCACCTCCGGCCTGGGGGAAGCACTGCCGCGGGTGCTGACCATTTCGCCGCTCGTGACAAACGACGAGGTATATGGCATTTTGGAGATTGCCAGTTTCAAAGACTTTGACCAACACGTGGTGGAGTTTATGAAGAAGATCAGCGAGGAGTTGGCCGTCATTGTCAAGACCACCCGGGTAAACGTGCGCACCCAGGAATTGCTCCGGGAGTCGCAGCAACAAGCGGAGGAAATGAAAGCGCAAGAGGAGGAGATGCGGCAGAATGTGGAGGAGCTGCAGGCCACGCAAGAAGGGATGGGCCGCATGTTAAAAGAGGTTCAGCAAAAAGAGAAGACGTTCGTGGAGACACTGGATGCCATCCAGGCGCCGTTCATGGTCTTCGACAGGCACTATAAGGTGCTTCAGATAAATAAGAGTATGAAACGATCTTACGCGACCCTTGGCGTGAATGTGGAAGCAGGCACGGATCTTTCGACGTTGCCGGTGAAAAATATACTGATTATGAGACAGCACTATGACCGGGCGCTCCAGGGAGAAGTATTTCACCAGCCCCATCTTTCGACGGGAAGCGATACGATGATCGATCATTATTCTTCCATTCGCAATGGTGAGGGTGTTGTTACGTCGGGTGTGGTGATCGCTTATGAAACGGATGCCAGGAAGTATGAGGGGATGATGCGGGTGGTTGTATGAGTTGTGATCGGTTAAGATGTGCGGTGTGGCGGTGAGACAGCATAGTCCCCGAGGCGGGAGACTATGCTTTGACGAGCGTTCGCGCTGGCTTTCGGTGTGTGGAGAATGTTCCCCGGAATAGGTAATGTTTTGGTCATTCCATCGGCGGTGATGCTGGGGGCTTTTTAAGGCGAAGGCCATGACGCCGGGGATATTCTGGGTGTTGTTGAGGTTTGGGAGAAATCAGGGGCGTTTCGGAGGTCGTTCATTTTGGGTATAGAAATTGGGACCAGACGCGTAGCAGACCGCGGGTTGTAGGTTGAATTCAACCGCGTGTGGTCTGTCTATAACGAAAAATGAAATGATAAAAATATTGGCCCTTGTTCTTGTGGTACTGGGTATCGCAGGTCTTATTCTTGGCATTCTCGGCATCTTTGGCCCTAACGTGGTAGCGCTTAATCCCTGGGCGTTCACCATCCTGGGATTTATCTTTTTTGTTTCCGGCGTCGGCCTGCTGAAGAGCAGGAGGGATACAGATGAGATTTAGGGGAGGGTTAAAGTTTTGATCGGCCGCGTTGTGCGGCGTAGTGTTGAGAAGATAGAAGACAGCATAGTCCCCGAGGCGGGAGACTATGCTTTGACGTGTCCCGAGGCGTGATTTGGCGGCTAGTTAACGCTTAACGGTAATCCAGCTTCAGCCGGAATCCAAAAACGGGCAGCTCTCCCTGTTTAAAATCCAGATCTTCCGATCGTTTGAAGCCCATGGCCTCGTACATCTTCCAGGCTGTGAGCATGGCCTTGGTGGTGTGGATGATGAGTTGACTTAGATTTTTGTCGCGCGTTTTGCGGATACATTCGTTCACGAGGAGTTTGCCGATGCCTTGGTTGCGGATGGTGGGATCGACGGCGAGCAATCGGAATCCGGCGCTGTGCAATTCCTGGGTGGCCGTGCCGCCTGAGCCATAGTGTTTCATGTCGCCAAAATAAACCACCGCGCCGGCGATGTGACCCTTTTCTGAAACCGCCACCAGGAGTTCTGTTTCGGGTTTGGTGGTCAATGTTCCTACCGAAGCCAGCATCTGGTAGTATTGGGGTTGTTCTGACTCTTTGGGGAATCCATCTAACTGAGAGTATACTTTGACCATTAGTTTTCCGATGGTTTCGAATTCGTTGGGGGTTGCATTTCTGACGGTGTAGGGTGGGGGTGTCATGGGTGTTTTTTTGTTCAACGTTAAAGGTAGCAGAAGAATTTTTAGACAGCATAGTCCCCGAGGCTGGAGACTATGCTTCGGCGTTTGAGACAGGATAGTCCCCGAGGCGGGAGACTATGCTTTTCGGATAAAGGGTTATATTTGTTATGGTACAAGAAAAGCCCGTTATCGTTAAATATGACCCCTTCTGTAAAGCCTTCCTCGCAAGTATTGGAAAGAATTTATCTCGGTATTGGTTTTCGACTGATCGCACGGTTCCTGGACATAGTGCTGCTGGTTTTCTTCTTGCTCGTTCAGTTGCTTGTGGCTGAGCTCGGGCGAGGAATGTACCTCATCTTTTTGGCGCCTGCCTTCCTGTTCCAGGTTTTCTTTTATGTCTATTGCGTAAAGCGATGGGGAGGCACGCCGGGGAAACTCATTCTGGGTCTCAAAGTCGTTAAGGACAATGGTGAAAATGTAGGTTGGAAGGAGGCCACGATTCGTGAGAGCGTGACCCTTGCGTTTTCGTTGGCGACCCTTTGTGTTACGGCAGTCGCTCTCCGCGATATTCCGGAGGATAGCTACGGCATGGCCGGTTTCCTCGAAAAAAAAGCGATTCTCATCGAGGTTTTCCCCCTGGCAAATGCATTGATCCAAATGTTAACCTCTCTTTGGAGTAACTGCGAAAGCCTTGTGCTGATCTGCAACCGGAGAAGAAAGGCCATTCACGATTACATGGCCGGAACGCTGGTGATCCGAAGAAAGGATCAGGTCATTTTGCGAAATGGACTAGTTGGCGCAACGCTGGATATTGTTATTTGACTTGTCGAAAAGTCAAAATCACCACGTGGATGTTGCGGTCATCTTCTGTTGCTCAGCCGGCCCTTCAAACGATAGGTGAATCTCAACTCAAGTATTTTCTGAAAATATTCATCACCTCCGCCGGCGTCACATTCATAGAACCCTTGGCTATAATGTGATCGATAATTTCACCTACAGCGTTTGGGTGAAGGCCCATTTTTATGCCCAGCGTAAAACAATAATGTCTCTCGCGCTCGTCGACGGTGTTGTCGATCATGATGATGATGGCGAGCCGGTGAAACAGGGCGTAAATTTTATATTCCCTGTCGGGTAGTTCCAGCGTGGGTTCAATTTTGGGATCAAAATTTATCAGCTCCTCCAGATTTACACCAAGCCGTTCGGCCACGTTCTTTATGTAGACCCCTTCTACTTTTGACAAAACACCGTCGGCCGCGGCAAGATGATAGAGGGCTTTGAGGTGGGAGATTTTTTGTTGGTGATTGTCCACGGTTGGGTTGATTTTTTATGATGGTAGAGAGGAGGGAGTTTTTTTGAGATAGCATAGTCCCCGAGGCGGGAGACTATGCTATGGCCCGGGAGGCTATGCTATGGCGACCCTCCTCTCACTTCATGCTTTCCGCTAATTTCAGGGCTTCGTAGGCGTTGACGATGCCGCCGCTTTTGGAGAGGGTGCTGAACTTCACTTTTTTTGGCTTTTCGCCGGATTTGGTGGGCTGCAAAACTTTGTGATTGACTTTGAACGATGATTCCAGTAAAAGTTGGATCAGTTGTTTGCTGGTCAGGTCGGGGTAATAGGACAAGACCAGGGCGGCAACTCCCGTCACTACGGGCGCCGAGAGACTGGTGCCGTCGTTCATGCTGTAGTAGCTGCTGGTGTCGGTGGAGATGATGTTTGCGCCCGGGGCAAAGAGGTCGACATGTTTTTTTCCGTAGTTGGAAAAGCTGGCGGCTGCTGCATCGCCGTCGGTGGACGTTGAAGCGCCGATGTTTATCCAGTGGGTAGCTTCCACGTTGCTCAGATAGCGATCGCTGGGATAGCTTTCCACGTTGTCGATGTTGTTGCCATCATTTCCTGCGGCGTGTATGAGCAGGACGTCTTTTTCTTCGGCCAGTCTTACGGCGTCGTCAATAAATTTCTTTTGAGGGGAGATGGGTTTTCCGAAACTCATGTTGATGATATCGGCGCCGTTGTTCACGGCATACCGGATGGCCAAGGCAACATCCTTGTCGCGCTCGTCTCCTTCTGGGGTTGAACGGAGGCACATGATCCTGACTTCGGTAGCAATGCCGTCGATGCCCAGGTTGTTGTCGCGAACTGCGGCGATGAGGCCGGCGACAGAGGTGCCGTGGTCTGCACGAGGACCCTTCACATCGGGGTTACCATAGGCTACATCATTGATGTCGGTGGGATCGTCGCCTACCAGTGTACGTGCATTCAGGTTTGGATTCAGGTATTTCTCGAGCACATTTTTGTTGTAATTTTTGTAGGCTTCGAGATCCTTTTCGCTAAAGCCTTGCTCGTAGCGCGGCAACAGGAAGCGTTTGGCCCGCATCACTGCCTCGCCATCTTCGGGCGTTACTTCATCCAGGTCTTTTAGCGAGTTGACTTCAATACCCGTTTTGTTCTTTATGGTGATCTTGGCCTGGTAGTAAAGCGTTTCAAACCTGGCGATACTCTGTTGTTCTTGCGTGTGTTTGGCTGTGGCCTCTTCCTGTAATTTTTTTGCCTGATCATAAAAGGGACCCTTTCCCATTTTATAAAGGCGCGTGAATTCGTAGTTCTCGTAATGTAAATTCTCCCCGTTTTTATTGCCCAGGAAGTTCCAGCCGTGAATGTCGTCGATGTAACCGTTGTGGTCGTCGTCGATGTTATTGCCCGGGATCTCGTCTTCGTTTACCCAGATCTTTCCTTGCAGGTCTTCGTGGTCAATATCCACCCCACCATCGATCACAGCAACCACCACCACTTTTTTTGGTGTCTTTTTTTCGAGCAGTTCGCGATAGGCTTTGTTGACGCTGGCGCCGAGTTCCTTGTCCGCGGCAAAGTCATGATTTTGCCAGTTCAGATATTTTGCGTCGAGCTTGTCGACGGATCTTTCTTGCGAAAAACCGGAATAGACACAGCAAATAAGACTGGAAAGCAGGAGGGGCTTTTTTAGAGTGGGAAACAACATGCGACTATGCGGTAAAACGTACCTGGCAATGATATAAACTTCAGTCCAGACTCGCAAATTTTGATGGCTTATGAATTTTTGTTGATAAAGGCATCAGGAAGGTGTAGGATTGGCATTTTCCCGATGATGATCTATCATTTCTCTGACCTTCAGATAGAGTGTTTTGCGGTAGGGAAATTTAACGTGTTCTGCAGGACTGAAGGATCGCAGATCGAATACCTCACTTTTAGTTATATAGATTTTGTGGCTGGCCAAGTCGTTGTCGCTACTTTCGTCGAGGATTTTTTGCTGGGTTATCTGTGCACGGGTATATCGGCCCGCAGAAAAAACGCCAAATTTATTTACATCCTTTATGTAGATTCTTTTTTTGCGAAATAACGTCGCAGTTTCAATATAGTCAGCTCCAAATCTAACCTTGGTGGCCTGAAAGTTCCACAGAATAATACCAGGGAATAGAACAAGAACCAGAAATATCAACGTTACCCAGCCGTTCATAACCTGTAAGATTATCCAGACTGACATCGCCGACTCCATGAGCAGGAGCGTCAAGACATAAATCAGTATCCACCCTTTTAAGTAAGGGGTTCTGAATTCGCTATGGGGAGTTGTCATCTGTCAGGCGCAGGTCGAAATGGAGTGCACCTAAATGTAAAATAAATTTTGAATCGAGAAAAGGTTTGACGTCGTCGGCCGATTTGCTATAAATTAACCTTTACCGAAAGATTAAACACCCGTCCATCCAACGGTCCCCACACCGGTTTGAAAGTTGGTAGCGTTGCCGAGCCTTCCACCAGCTTTTCGAATTTTGCCTGGCGGGCGTCGAACATGTTTTCGACGTTTAAGATGATGCTGCCGAAGGGGAGCTTGCGTTCGATCATGGCGGCCCAGAACCAGTAGTTGGGGACGCGCGTGCTGGGGTAGATGGTTTGGCTGCTGTAGTAATATTGGCTGGTGTAGACGTATTGGTTGGCCATGTAGCTGCCTTCGATGCCGGTGCGCCATTTGCCGGCTACGGCGTAGGCCAGTGTGGTTGAGAATTTGTCTTTGGGGTTGAAGGGCATCGGGTTGGTGCCGGTGTTGTAGTCTTGCAGGGCTTCGGTGTGGTTGTAGCCCAGGTAGAGTTCCCAATTTTTGTAGGTCGCTTGCACATAGCTGTCGGTGCCCAATGTGGTGACGGTATAATTTTGGTTTTCCATGAAACTGGTGCGGCTCAAGGTGTCGGTGATCACGCGCAAGGGGTTGGTGATCCGCCCATAGTAGAAGGCCTGGTTCAAGCTCACTTCCACTTCATCAAACCAGGTAGTATTGTAGTTGATGTCGGCGTTGATGCCCACGGAGTGTTCAGACTTCACGTTGGCGCCGTTGTTGATCAGGGTTGGGTTGGGGTCGACCAAAGACAACACGTTCGGTGCTTTGTAGCCTGCACCCGATGCCAGGCGAAGCGACAGTTTCTCGGAGGGCTTGTAGAACAGGGCTATGCGGGGCAGGGGGAAGTAGCCGTTGATGTTGTGATGATCAAGGCGCAGGCCGGTTTCGATGGTGAATTTTTCGGTCACTTGCCAGTCGTCTTGAACGAACACGCCCAAGGTCACGTAGTCGTAGTTGCTAAAGGGCACGCTGTCGGACGCGGTTTTTCGAAACGATTCGGTGATGAGGTTCACGCCGGTGACCAGCGTGTGTTTGCCCAGTTGGCGGCGGTCGCTGGCTTCGGAATAGGATGAGTACTGTGTGCCTTTGAAGCTGAACCCGGGGACGAACCTGACGGGCACGGTGAGTTCGCGTTGAAAGGCGCTGATGGCGGTTTTGAAAGAGAACACGTGTTTCTCCGAAAACGTGTGGTTGTATTGTGCATCCAGTCCGTTGCGAAATGTTTTTTCGGTGCGCAGGTACGGGTGTTGTGCGTTGGTGCCTTCTTTCACCGCAGTCATGTCGCCGGTTTTCCGGTTGTCGATGGTGGAGGTGATGCCGATGTTGAGCTTGGTCTTGTCGCTGAGGTCGAAAAAGAACCGGGGGTGGACGGTATAGTTTTGATGTTCGGGCACTTCGCTATAGCCATCGTGGTTCACATCGACCGCCGACTTGGCGTTGACGCCGGCGAAGAGTGTGTATCCTGTCTTGGCGTTGATCTTGCCGCTGAAAAAGGTGTTCAGGTTTTTCTCCTTTAAGGTTGAATAATTGAAGAGCAGGGTGCGTTGTGGTTTTGCCGTGGGTTCTTTGGAAAGAATGTTGATCATGCCCGCAATGGCACCGCCGCCATAGAGCGTCGATACCGAGCCTTTGATGATCTCCACCTGTTTCAGATCCAGGGGTGGGATAGACAATACACCCAGGCTCCCGGAAAAGCCGCCGTACAACGGCAGCCCGTCGCGCGCTACCAGCGTATACTGCGGATCCAAACCCTGCATGCGGATGGCGTCGTTGCCGTTGATGGGGTTGGTGCGTTGAATAGTGATCACGGCCAGATCGCCCAGGATGCTGGCCACGTTGCCCGGCACCAGTGTGCTTTCTTCATCCATTTCCTCCAATCCCAACACTTCCACTTTCAGCGGCAGGTCTTCGATGTGCTGGTTGGTACGGGTAGAGGAAACGATGATCTCTTCCAACTCCTCTTCCAACGCCGAAAGCCCGATGGTCAGGTTTTGCGTGGCCGGCACGTTCACCGTCACCACCGTGTCGCGATAACCCACAAACGACGCCTTCAGCACCAGGCTGCCATTGGGCAAGTCCCTGAGGATAACATTTCCCGTCTTGTCGGCCGCACCGCCGCGATCAGAGCCTTCCACCTGCACGCTGGCACCGGGAAGGGCCTCGTCCGTGGCGCCATCGTGCACGGTCACCGTAAGCGTATGCTGTGCATAACCATAAACCGAAAAGAGAACCAACAGGAAAGAGAATGTTAATTTCATATGAAGCAAACCTTGAATTATCCCCCGAAAACTAAAAGCCAATTCTGTAGACTTTCCGTATTTCCAACCACCCCCAAAAGAATCTTTGAAAACCGGAAAACAACAGGGACGAATGGCAACAAACATCCGCCCCTCAAAAGGAAATAGATCACATAAATTACCCAAACAAAAACCAACTGCGAAATGATTTTCTAAATTTGACCCAGCCCGACCAAACACTACTGGCTCCCGGCACTGAATACTGAATACTAACTACTGAATACTGGCTACTGGCTACTGGCTCCCGACCTATGAAAATTCTCATCATCGAAGATGAAAAGGACCTCCAAAACAGCATGCTCCAATTTCTGCGGCAGGAGAGTTACATCTGCGAGGTGGCCAGTTCGGAAGAGGAAGCCGATGAGAAGATCATGCTTTACGACTACGACTGTATTCTCCTGGATATCAACCTTCCGGACGGCAGCGGGCTAAACATTTTGAAGCGGCTCAAGGAAGTGAACAAACCGGAAGGCATCATCATCATCACCGCCCGCGACTCGCTCGACGACCGTGTGGAAGGCCTGAACCTGGGGGCCGACGATTATCTGACCAAACCTTTTCATTTGTCAGAATTGAATGCGCGGGTTTCGGCAGTGATCCGGCGGAAACAATTCGGGGGGAGCAACAAGATCAAATTTCACGAGATCGCCGTCGACCTTCCCGGAAAACTGGTGACGGTGAACGATCGTGTGGTGGAGCTGACGCGAAAGGAATATGACCTGTTGATCTTTCTGTTGGCCAACAAAAACCGGGTGGTGTCCAAGAATGCTATTGCCGAGCACTTGTCGGGCGATCATGCGGAAATGTTGGATAAGTTCGACTTCTTGTATTCGCACATGAAGAACCTGAAACGAAAACTGGCGGAGGCCGGGAGTGAAGATTATATAAAGACTATTTACGGCTTGGGTTACAAGTTTTCAACATGAGACTACTGCAAGTTAGTTTACGAAGTTCGTTGTTGTATTCGCTCGTCATCGTGCTCATCAGCATCCCGGTGTCGTTGCTCTCCCTTCATAAGATCCTGAACGATGAGGTGGATGAATTGCTGGCCGCCCACACCGCGGAATTTCTGAAACATATCAAAACGTTTGACTACCTGGAGGATCTCGAAACCGACCTCGAAGTATTCGATCAGCTGGCCTACGACATCGACATCAGGCCTTCGGATGGCCGGGACACGGAGGCTAGCCGCTACGAAACCATTTCGTCGTACGACAGCGTGGCGCATGAACGGCGTCCTTTTCGCGAACTTTCGTCGCAGGTGATCATAAAAGGAAAACCGTATGTGCTCACGTTGCGCATGTCGTTGGTGGACAACGATGAACTTATCTATGCCATTGGCCTGGTCCAGTTTGCGTTGATCGTGTTGTTGGCCGGGGGACTGTTGCTGTTGAATCGTTCGCTTTCAAAGAAACTGTGGGAACCGTTTTATAAAACGTTGAGTCAGTTGAAAGCCTACCAGGTGGACAAAAGCGGAACGATTGCTGTCGTGAAAACCAATATTATTGAGTTCAATGTTCTGAATCAGACCGTGAGCCACCTGGCCGACCGCAACCGGAAAGTGTTCCTGCA
>CBIHQM010000005.1:0-40381 GCA_966211885.1 uncultured Chryseolinea sp. | reverse complement strand
GCTCGGTCCGGCTCGCCGGGCCGGCCGCCACGTTCCTCATCCTCACCCTCATCCTCATCAAAGGCACAAAAGAATCGGCGATGGTCAATGCCATCATCGTGTTTGTGAAAGTGTCTATTGTCTTGATCTTTATTGCCCTGGGCTGGCAGTTCATCAACCCCGATAACTACACGCCTTTCCTTATTCCCGAAACCGCACCGGGTCACGAAGCTTTCAACCGTCATGGTTGGGGCGGTGTGCTTGGAGGTTCAGCCATTGTGTTTTTTGCCTTCATTGGCTTTGACGCTGTTTCTACGGCTGCACAGGAAGCCAAAAATCCGAAGCGCGATATGCCTATCGGTATTTTGGGTTCGCTCATCGTTTGTACGCTGTTGTATATTCTCTTCTCGCGCGTGCTGACCGGCATTGCCAACTGGGAAGAATTCAAGACCGTGGGTAAAGAAGCGTCGGTGGCCTATGCCATTCAACACTATATGCCCGGCTATGGCTGGCTGGCAACGTTGATCTCCGTGGCGATCCTCGCCGGATTTTCTTCTGTGATCCTGGTGATGTTGATGGGGCAGTCCCGTGTGTTCTACTCGATGGCCAACGACGGACTTATTCCCAAAGTGTTTGCCGAAGTGCATCCCAAATTCAGAACACCATACAAGTCCAACATGATCTTGTTTGTATTTGTAGGCCTGTTCGCCGCGTTCGTTCCCGGCAAAGTGGCGGGCGACTTAACGAGCATCGGAACCCTGTTCGCCTTCGTCATGGTGTGCGCCGGTGTCTGGGTGATGCGTAGAAAAAATCCGGAGGCTGTGCGCCCATTCACAACGCCCCTGGTACCGCTTGTTCCGATCCTGGGTATTCTGATCTGTTCGGCAATGATCTTCTCCCTCCCGCAAGAGACTTTACTGGCGGCAGGAGGTTGGATGATCCTCGGGCTGGTCATTTACTTCTCCTACAGTCAAGGGAACAGCAATTTGAGAAAACTTAAATAAGCATTTGCCTCAATAGAAAAAGCCCACCGTCTTCAACAGGCGGTGGGCTTTTTTATTTTGACGAGGTAGGTATTGAAACCAAATCGTCCAGGACTAGGCTTCCAGTTTGAATCCCACACCGTGATAGTTCACGATCTGTACGGTGGGATCGTCTTTCAAATATTTCCGAAGTTTTGAAATGAACACGTCGAGGCTTCGACCCATAAAATAATCATCGTCGCCCCACACTTGTTTCAGGATCTCTTCGCGTTTCAGCACGCGCTCTCGATTCAGGTAGAGGAGCCGGAGCACGTCGGCCTCTTTTTGGGTGAGTGTCTTTTCGGTTTTGTGATTTTTGAGCGTGAGGTTCGAAAAATCGAACTCAAAGTTGCCCAGGAAAAATCGTTTCTCGTCGCTGCCCGCCTGCACAGCACCGCGGCGCATGAACACTTCGATGCGGCAAAGCAGCTCCTCGAGGCTGAACGGTTTGGTGATGTAGTCGTCGGCGCCGGCCTGGAAGCCTTCCAACTTATCGTCCATCATCGACTTGGCGGTGAGAAAGAGAATGGGGATGCTTTTATTTTTTTCGCGCACGCTGCGGGCCAGCGAGAACCCATCCTTGCGCGGAAGCATGACATCGAAAATGCAAAGGTTGTAAGGATGTTCGAAGAAGCTGCGTTCGCCCTCTTCGCCGTCTTTGCACAAGGTGACGTCGTAGCCCTTGATGCTCAGGTTGTCTTTGATGACAAAACCGAGATTGGGGTCGTCTTCCACGAGTAATATTTTTTTGCTTTCGCTCATCCGGTTGTGTTTTTCTGCTCAGGCAAACGGCAGATAGATCTTGAATATGCTTCCGCTACCCAACTCGCTTTGCAGCGACACGCCGCCTTTGTGGGCTTCCACCACAGTCTTCACATAGCTCAATCCCAGTCCAAAGCCTTTCACGTCGTGTACGTTGCCGGTGGGCACGCGATAGAATTTCTGGAAGACGCGCTTTTGATTTTCCGGGCCGATGCCAATGCCGTTGTCGTGCACCTCCACCAGCAAGCCGCGGGCATCGTTGGTGGTACGGATCAGTATTTTCGGGATGGTCTTGCAATACTTGATGGCGTTGTCGACCAAATTATTGAACACATTGGTGAGGTGAAGTTTGTCGCCTTCCATTTCGTGTTGGCGGGCGTTGAACTCAAAGGCCACACAGCCCTCGCGCTCCTGCAACGGCAACGCTGAGTGCCGGATGGAGTCTTCGATGAGGTTGTGCACGTCCACGCGCTCTTTGCGCAAACCGATGTCTTCTTTATCGAGGCGGGCCATTTGCAGCACGCGCTCCACCTGTTGTTTCAGGCGGAGGTTCTCTTTTTCGATGATGGTGGTGTAGTTCAACAGGCGCTCGGGCTGGTGCACGATCCCCGGATCTTT
Source organism: uncultured Chryseolinea sp. (assembly GCA_966211885.1). Lineage (GTDB taxonomy): Bacteria > Bacteroidota > Bacteroidia > Cytophagales > Cyclobacteriaceae > Chryseolinea. The sequence goes on along the minus strand of CBIHQM010000005.1, from coordinate 38,000 downwards.
CAACACTTCCGTCGACACGGCAATGGTGGCGATCGGCGTCTTGAATTCGTGCGTCATGTTGTTGATGAAGTCCTTCTGAATTTCGGAAAGCCTTTTCTGTTTCAGGATCACGAACAAGGTGTAGGAAAAGAACACGATCACCAGCAATAATACCACCGACGAGAATGACCAGATGCCCATTTGGTTTGTGATGTGTGCGGCGCGGTTCGGGAACTGGACGCCAAAATGATAGCCTTCGTTGGCCCACTGCGGCAGTCTTTTACTGGTTATTTTTTCTTTTGCCGTCTGCATGGGGACATAGTCGCCATAGACCATGCGTTCGCTGTGGCAATCGTAGACACCATATTCAAAGTCGGCCACGATGCCGCGTTTTTCAAATTCATTGCGCAGCAAAAATTCCAGAATGCCCGCATCGATCTCGCTGTTCACCATCACCACAAAATAGTTGGTCGACAGTTGCTTCACGGGGTTGTTGGCCGGCGATGGGGTCTTGTTCATCTCATAGATTCGCTGCGCCACATTGTAGAGCGCTGTGTTCACGGTGCGCTCAAATTCGGCCTCCTTCAAATCGAAGGCACGGCGCACCCAATAGATCTGCGTGATGGTGATGCCCACGATGCAGAGCGCTGCCAGGATGACGACCAGACGGATGGTTGAACTTTTCACATGCTAAAGTTACGATAATGCCCGAAGGGGCTAAAAAACATTAACAGATCATTAACAAAATTTAGAAAGCCGTTAACAAAGGGTGTTTACGGCATTCCTGAGCTTTGTGTTGTTGATGGGGGAGGAAGTGACCCCGACACCGCCTGTAATGCGCAGCCGGCGGGGTTTTGGCACCATCGTCCACCACCATTTTGTGATTCATTTTAAACCAAAAACTTTTTACCTATGAAAAAATGTATGATAGGCTTCTTCTTTAGCCTCTGTGCCACGGCCCTGTTGGCCCAATCCACACCCACTGCCACGGCTGCCGCATCCACCTCGGTGGTCGCCGCCAAAGTAGCGGCGTTCAACTGGAACGTCACCTCTTTTGACTTTGGCAAGATCGCGCTGAACAAGCCGGTGACCCACGAGTTCAAATTCACCAACAGCGGCTCCGATGCCCTGGTCATTGCCTCGGTGCAGGCATCCTGCGGCTGCACGGTGGCCGAGTATAGCAAAGAGCCCATCGCCCCCGGAGGCCAGGGATTTGTGAAGGCCACCTATAACGCCGCCCGGGCCGGAGTGTTCAACAAAACGATCACCGTGAATGCCAACACCGGCGGCGGCGCCGTGGTGTTGAACATCAGCGGCGAAGTGATGCCATAATCCAGCCATCCCCGAGACCGATCACGAAGGCAGGAGCCGTATCCAACGGCTTCTGCTTTTTTTGTTTAACGATCCTTGAAACATCACACACGGGCGTGCCCCGCCCGCGGGATGTGTCCAATGAATACTTTGGGCTTTCTTATCCCGTAAACGTTTTCGAAAATAAAATCTGCAATTCACCGGAGCCCATCGCCGGCCTAGGGAGGATTTGATAACTTTGTTAGCGTTCAAATCAAACCCATGGCAAGTCAATTCAACGAGGCTGTTTCCACACGTTATCACATGTATAACAGCCTTTTTCTCAACCTTCCCTACACGGGCATTTATCGTACCGGGACCTTACTTCCCCTGTTGCAGCAATCGTGCGAAAGCGACTATGAGAAGGGAAAGGACCCGAAGACCATCATCAAGAAATTTTTTGCCAACTATACACCCCAGGCTACCCGCGAAGAGCAGTTCAACCTGTTGTTCAATTTCATTCAATACATCGAGCGCCAGGTGGTGCTGTTCGACTCCGTGGAAGATTCCGCTTTCGCGGAAATCAACGACCTGAAGGGCAAGGGAAGCGTTTCGGAGCTGTTGCTCCGCGCCACCGCCGAAAACCTCCTCGATGACTTGAAGAAACGACTGGAGGATTTCAGCGTGCGCATCGTGCTCACGGCCCACCCTACCCAGTTCTACCCCGGCAACGTGCTGGCCATCCTCAACGACCTGGAAGAGGCCATCCACGAAAACCGCCTGGAGCACATCAACCTGCTGCTGCGCCAACTGGGAAAGACGGCCTTCATCAACAAAGAAAAGCCCACACCCTTCGACGAGGCGGTGAGCCTGTCGTGGTTCCTGGAAAATGTTTTCTACAATGTCATCCCCGACATCATCACCCAACTGATGACCGGGCTGAACATGAAGCTGGAAGAATGGACCAACTACGACCTGATCAAGATCGGCTTCTGGCCCGGCGGCGACCGCGACGGCAACCCGTTCGTGACGCACGAGATCACTGTGAGAGTGGCCCAAAACCTGCAGCAAACCCTGATGAAGTGCTACTACCGCGACATCCGTTTCCTGAAGCGCCGCCTCACCTTCAAAGGTCTTGACCACATCATTGCGCGCATCGAACGCAAAATATATCCCATGGCTTTTGGCGGTGGTTTCGGAGGTGAGATCTACGGCCATCCCGACGAATTGCTGAACGACCTGTTCGAAGCCCGCGAGGTGTTGATCCGCGACCACAAAGGACTCTTCCTGAGCCTGCTCGACGACTTCATCCTGAAGGTGCGGATCTTTGGCTTCTATTTCGCCAGCATGGATATCCGCCAGGACAGCCGCAAACACGCCTACGCCTGGGAGGCGATCTTCGAAAAACTGAAATCAAAAAATAAAGCGCTCAAGAACTTCGACAAACTGTCGGAAGAAGAAAAGATCGAGACCTTGCTCGGCCTCTCCTTCAAGCCCACGTCCATGAAGTTCGAGGACACGTTTGTGAGCGAGCTCATCGAAAGCATCGACATCATCGGCCAGATCCAGGAAGACAATGGCGTGGAGGGCTGTCACCGCTATGTGATCAGCAACTGCCAATCGGCGCTGGACGTGATCCGCGTCTATCAACTGGCCAAGCTCATCCTGGGCAAGGACGACGAACTGTCGCTCGACATCGTGCCCCTGTTCGAGACCATTGAAGACCTGACCCATGCCCCCGGCATCATGGCCAAACTCTATGACGTAGAAGCCTACCGCGAACACCTCAAGCGCCGCGGGGGCAAGCAAACCATCATGCTGGGCTTCTCCGACGGCACCAAAGACGGCGGCTACCTGCGCGCCAACTGGTCCATCTTCCAGGCCAAAGAAAACCTGACGCGCATCACGCGCGAGAACGGCTTCACCGCCGTGTTCTTCGACGGCCGCGGTGGCCCGCCCGCGCGCGGTGGTGGCAACACCCACGACTTCTATGCATCGCTGGGCGACACCATCGAAGACAAGGAAGTGCAGATCACCATCCAGGGGCAAACCATCAGCTCGAATTTTGGCAAGCCGGTGTCGTGCGGCTACAACATCGAGCAGCTTTTGTCGGCCGGCATCGAGAACTCCGTGTTCAAAAAGAAACACCAGTTCAAGGAAGACGAGACCAGTCTCATGAATGCCCTGGCGGAAGAAGGCCACAAGGCCTATCTCGACCTGAAGAAGCACCCCAAGTTTGTTCCCTACCTGGAAAAGATCACGCCGCTTTCGTTCTTTGGCGACATCAACATCGGATCGCGTCCCGTGAAACGCAATTCCGGAAGTTTGAAGTTTGAAGATTTGCGCGCCATTCCTTTCGTGGGCTCATGGGCGCAGATGAAGCAAAACATTCCCGGCTTTTATGGTGTGGGCACGGCGCTGAAAGAATTGAAAAAACAGGGCAAGTTTCGCGAGATAAAAAATCTTTTCAACGAATCGCTTTTCTTCCGCACGCTGTTGAGCAACAGTATGATGTCGCTCACCAAAACGTATTATCCCGCCACGGCCTACCTGGCCAAAGACAAAGAGTTCAGCGAGTTCTGGAAAAAGATGCACGCCGAATACAAGCTCTCCGCCCAGATGATCCTGGAAGTGTCCGGGCTCACAGAGTTGATGGACAACACGCCAACGAACCGCGATTCGGTGAAGTTACGCGAGCGCATTGTGTTGCCGCTGATCACCATCCAGCAATTCGCCCTGCAGCAGCTGCGCAACATGGAGGCTGCCGACAAGCCTTTTGAAAAACAATACCGGTCGCTGGTGGTGCGGTGTATGTTTGGGATTATTAACGCTGCGCGGAATTCGGCGTAAGCAATCAGAGTCCCCGAGACGGGAGACTCTGATTGGGACAGGGCGCTCCTTCGATCGTGTCTGGCGGCCACCGCCCATCGTGGTAGCAAAGTCTCCCGCCTCGGGGACTTTGCTTTTTTAAAACAGCCCATCACTGTCCCCCCGGGGGACCATCCTCCAAACTCTCCAAAATTACCTGCCTTCGAAAAATTCTTTATTGATCTACGATCTCATCCGTAATGGTGAGCGTATTGGCGAGCAGCGTCGTGCGGTATTTTCTTAGCGGTCGCGATGCGGCGCCGCCTTGAGGGTTGCCGGTGGAAAAATTGAACTGCGAATTGCAGCACGGGTCGATCATGAAGAGGGTAGACACATCCACGTTTACGGTGGCGCAGGCATCGTTCGGGTGAAAGGAACAGTTGCGCTCGTAAGCGTAATAAACATTCGAACCCTGATTGTATAGGATGATCCCCCGGATACCCCCGCCAATATAACGGTAGCCTCCCGTGGACCGCAGGCCCGTGTTCTCCGGCAGATTGAGGTTCATCACAATGTCAGCAAACGGCTGGTATGGGATGGGGTCGTCGCTTTGGTCGGGCGAGCAGTTTAAGAATAAAAAAAGGAAGACGACAGCCCAACGGGTGGGCCATGCACTATTGATCTGTTTGAGGATATTCATAGAAACCTTTACCACTTTTACGTCCGTGTTGTCCTGCATCCACTTTCTGTTGTTGGAGACGGCTGGGTCTGAACTTGGGTTCGTGATGAAACGCGTTATACATGCTGGTGGTCACCGCGAAGTTGGTGTCCACCCCAATGAGGTCCATCAATTGAAACGGTCCCATCTTGAACCCCGTCTCTTTCAGCAACCGGTCGACCGTCTGAAAATCCGAAACGCCATCCTCCACGATCTTCAGGGATTCGGCGTAGAATAACCGGGCGATCCGGTTCACAATAAATCCCGGCGAATCGGCGGCCATCACCGAGATCTTCGACAGGCTCTCTACAAACGCTTCGAGTACCTTGATCGTATGGTCGTTGGTGGCCGCACCGCGAATAATTTCCACCAGCTTCATCACCGGCGCGGGATTGAAAAAATGAAGTCCTGCGAAACGGTTCTTGTGCTTCATCACCGACGCGATCTGCGTGATGGGAAAAGACGACGTGTTGCTCACCAGGATGCAGTCGATGGCGTTGAGTTTTTCCAGTTCGGCCAAGATCTTTTGTTTCACGTCCAGCTTCTCCACCACCACCTCGATGGCAATGTCCACCTGCAGCTGACGGAAATCGCCAACGGCCACGATACGCGCCAGCGCTTCATCTTTCAGGTTTGCCGACAGCTTGCCTTTCTCCACCGCCATTTCCAAGCGCTTGCGGACGTTGGCGATGGCGGTCTTTGTTATTTCGGGTTGTGTGTCATAGAGCATGACCGGGTAACCCGCCAATGCACACACCTGGGCAATGCCCTGGCCCATGGTGCCGGCGCCGATTATGGCCACGTTTTTTATGGACTCAACCATCATATTTTTTTAGACCACCGGTTGAAACTGTCGCAGGAAACGAACATCGTTTTCGGAGAACAACCGCAGGTCATTAATTTGGTAACGAAGCATAGTCACGCGCTCGATGCCCATCCCGAAGGCAAAGCCTGTGTATTCTTCCGGGTCGATGTTGCAATTGCGCAGCACGTTGGGGTGCACCATGCCGGAGCCGGCGATCTCTACCCAACCCGTGTGCTTGCATACGTTGCAACCCACGCCCTTGCAGATGAGACACGAGATGTCGATCTCGGCGCTCGGCTCGGTGAAGGGGAAGTACGACGGCCGGAAACGGATCTTCGAGTCCTTGCCATACATTTCCTTGGCAAAGTGATAGAGCGTTTGCTTGAGGTCGGCAAAGCTCACGTTCTTGTCCACGTACAAACCTTCTACCTGGTGGAAGAAGCAGTGCGCCCGGGCCGAAATCGCCTCGTTGCGATATACCCTTCCCGGCATGATGGCCCGGATGGGAGGCTTCTGGTTTTCCATCATGCGGATCTGCACGTTCGACGTGTGGGTGCGCAACAAAATATCCTGCTGGCTGCCGGCACTTTTCTTTTCGATAAAAAAAGTGTCCTGCATTTCGCGGGCGGGGTGGTTCTCGGGGAAGTTGAGTGCCGAGAAGTTGTGAAAGTCGTCTTCAATTTCCGGGCCGTCGGCCACGTTGAAACCCAGGCGCTCGAAGATCTCGATGATGCGATAGCGGGTGAGCGACAGCGGATGGAGGTTGCCCAGTTGGTTTGGGATGGGCGGCAGCGAGAGGTCGATCTCGGCGCTCGACACCGGGGCCGACTCCAGTTGTTCGGTCAGTTCTTGCAGCCGGGCCTCGGCCGTCTGTTTCAGTTGATTGAGCACCTTGCCCAGCGTTTTCTTTTGGTCGACGGGCACCTGCTTCAACTCTTCGAACAACTCGCTCACAGCACCTTTCTTGCTCACATAGCGCAACCGGAAAGCCTCCAGCGCGGCTTTGTCGCCGGCGGCGTAGGCATTCACTTCATTGAGCAGGGTTTGAATTCTTTCTTCCATGAAACACTCTATAAAGCTCCAAAAATACGGTTTTACGCGGGCATTTGTCAATCGCCCAGGCCACAGTCCGACCTAATCCGACAGTTTGTTGATGATGAGCCGGTCCAATGTGACGCTCAACAAAAACGACAAAGCCACCAACCCCGATAACACATACATGTCAGACAGCTGATTAAAGGCAATGGCCAGCGAAATGTACAAGAGCTGAACACCGCCCAGAATGAGGGTGGTCTGGCTGTGGGTCATGCCCAGCCGCATGATGGCGTGGTGAATATGGCTTTTGTCTGGCTTGAACGGCGACTGTCCCTTGGAGAGCCGCAGGATGACGATCCGGAGCGTATCGACCAGGGGAATGATAATGAAACATGCCGCCGATCCCACGGAGCCATTGAACTTATAGGGCGCCATGGCCGGCAAGGCATAGTTGACGTCGATAAAGTGGATGACCAGGATGGCCAGCATCATGCCAATCACCAGTGCTCCCGTGTCGCCCATGAAGACCTCCGACGGCTCCCAGTTGAAAATGAGGAACGCAAAGATGGCGCCCAGCATGGCAAAGGAGAGGATGGAAAAGATGTCTTCGCCCACCAAAAAGAACCACACACCAAAGGAAAGCAACGCCACAATGGCAATAGTGCCCGCCAGGCCATCGAGCCCGTCGATGAGGTTGAACGAATTGGTGATGACGATGATGGTGAAATACGTGATGGCGTAGCTGATCAGCGTGGGTAACTCATTTACCCCGAAAAGGCCATAGAATGTGCGGATGCGCAAGTCGAACAAAAAGATGACCAGCGAGGCCGCCATGATCTGCCCCATGAGCTTGATGAGGGGTCTCAGGGGAACCAGGTCGTCGCGCACACCGATAAAAAAGATGACGAACAGGGCTACGAGGATGAATTTGATATTGCCCCACCCCTGGATGTCGATCCAGATGAGGGAGGAGATAAAAAAGCCGATGAAGATGGCGATGCCCCCCATAGACGGGGTAACCTTTTTATGGATCTTGCGCCGCCCGGGCACGTCTACGAGGTTCTTCCGCAGGGAGTATTTGATAATCACCGGAACGATGAGAAAGGAGATAACAAACGACGTAATCGCAGCGGCAAGCTCTACAGCCATAGAAAATTCAAAAGTGGGTAAAAATAGTGAATTTGGAAGGAATTGAAAGAATTCGGGTAGAATCCGAGCTAATTCTAGCGGCTTTCTATAGATGGCGGTTCACTTCCCTCCGCTCGGCATCGAAAAACCAGCCCCATTTGTTGAAGTATTGGATGGCAGACTTTATATGCACCCACAGAAATTTACTAAACTGGTAGGATTCGCGGGCATTGCCGTGAAAAATATGAACATGAGGGTAATACATCGTTTTAAAATGCCGGTGAATGCGACGGGTAAGATCGACATCCTCCATATACATGAAAAATCGCTCATCAAATCCCCCCGACAACGCAATGGCCTCCGATCTTAACAGCATGAAGCATCCCGACAAAAAAGGCGCCTCGAAGACTTGATTATAATCCTTGTCGAGCATCTCATACCGGGCCATTCGCTCCTTAAACAAATACTGCTTGAGACCCTCGGAAATAAAGCGACGCTGAATCAGGTCAACCGGGGACGGAAGTCGCTTACATAAATATTGCAATTCGCCTCGAGCGTCAAAAATTTTGGGCATGACCAGCCCCACTTTGATATCCTGTTCCATGTACGCATGCAACGCCTCCAACGTGCCGGCTGGAAACATCACGTCCGGGTTTAAGACCAGGTGGTAAGGGGCGAAACCTTGCGACTTTTGAAGGGCCATGTTATGCGCTTTGCCAAAGCCAAGATTGGCGTCGTTAAAAATATATTCAATCCGGGGATCCGCTACAATATCTTTTAGAACCGGCGTTGGCGAATTATCGATCAGGTACAACTTCACGACCAGGTTCGTGTCAAGAAAACTGTCGATGGCTTTTTTTAGAAGCTCACGGTCGGTACAATACAAAACAATGGAGGCGATAATATCCACGAAGATTCTTCCTGCAGCTACATTTACAAATTACTGGATTGATCAAGATTGTATGCGCTCATCAACCGGTAGCGTCTTAGGCGGCGCTCAAGTCCATGCTTTACTCCTGCTTTCTATTTCAGGCCGTTACAAACACCCCAGGCCATAATTTTTATGTTCAATCCATTGCAATAATGCTATTTTTGCAATAAAAATCCAGGAAAATGCAATTGGAGGAGCAAAGACTATATTCTTTTTCCATTTCCAGAAGTCGTTTGATCAAGACGCTTCTGTTTGCAGAATTCTTTTTCCTGTGCACAACTTTCAATCTATTCGACTTTGGAGGACGGAACCTGCTCTTCATCTCCTTTACGGCAGTGATTGGCCTTTTGATGATTGGGATCCACTACAGAAGACTACCCACCATGAGTGCGAGCCTGGCGCTTCTTTCCGTGTACTTGTGCTTCAGTTTTCTTTGTAATATCGGATCGGCTAAAGCCAGCTCTTTCTTATACTCTCTTTTTTTTCTTTTTAGTTTCTGGCTGATCTATTCCTTCTTCAAATCGGAGACCAACCAAAACGAGTATGCCGATATTCTAAAAAAAGTATTGATCGCCTATTTTATTGTTTTGCTCTTGGGTCAGCTCTATGTGGCGCTGGGATACTTTTCGTTTAATTTTAGCGCTGGCTCCAACATCGCCCACGATTCCTTCGGGACGCTCTACGAAAAGAGTGAGGGCGCCTTTCGGTACTATTCCCTTTCAACGGAGCCTTCCTATGCCGCATTTATTGTCATCGTCTTATTTTATTCCTACTTGAAGAACAGCCCGGGAAAGCCTTTTAGCAATAAAAACATCCCGCTATGGTTCATGCTTCTTTATATGATCTATTCGTTCAGAAGCGGCTATGGGATAATTCTATTTTCGCTGCTGATCGTTTTTTATTTAAAGAAAACAGAAAGTCTTTTGCCCATGCTGGTCTTTGGCGGGGTTGTCGTGCTGGTGGTGGTCTTTCTTAAAACCAATGCCGTCGAGCGCGTTTCAACCCTGGTCAGTAAAATAGATTTCAACAACATCAAATCCATCCGCGACATCGACTATAGTGCATCGTTCCGGATACTCCCCTTCATTTATTATGTCGATGGCATCCATCTGCTTGACCCACACTTTTACTTTGGATACGGGGCTGGCACATCCAGCGATTTTCTGATTCCCTTATTGTTTGACACTCCCGTGGAAAGATTTGATGGCGGATTTCTGCCACAATTTCTATACGATTACGGAATACTTTTCATCATCGTGCTTGCGCTTTTTTTCAAAGAAGATATTCTCAAAAGCTTCTTCTCTTTTGAAATGGTGGTCATCGTGATCATGATGACCAATACGAATTTTAACACCCAACTATTCTGGATCGTCCTGATTTGTTTTGCATTGAATAAGCACTACGCCAGGAAACCGGTTACTTTTGCCTGATATGAGAATACTTGTCGACGCCCACGTTTTTGATGAGGCCCATCAAGGTACACGAACGTATATAAAGGGAATTTACTCGGAATTGATTGCCCTCCATCCCGCGAACGTAAAAATTTTCTTTTGCGCCACGAATACAACCAACCTCGAAAACGAATTTGGTAAACACGACCACGTGGAATATATCCGGCTGAAATCGTCTAACAAGTTCATCCGGCTTGCCATCGAGTTCCCGGCATTGATTCTCCGGCACAAGATCGATTTTGCCCACTTCCAATATGTTTCCCCCTTGATCAAACTGTGCAGGGAAATCGTGACGATACACGATGTTCTTTTTCTCGATTTCCCTGAGTTCTTCCCCTTGAAATACCGCACCTCAAAATCGTTCCTTTTTAAACGCTCTTCGAAGCGCGCGGATCGTATTTTTACGGTCTCGGAATATTCAAAGCAGGCGCTCAACCGGCATTTTAAGCTACCCCTTCAAAAAATTCAGTTAACCCCCAATGCAGTTTCCGCAGCATTCTTCGCGCAAAAGAATCCTCCTGCCATTGCAACGCTCAAGACAAAATACAAGCTCAGAAAATACTTACTCTATGTAAGCCGGATCGAACCGCGTAAAAATCAAATACTCCTGTTGCGCGTTTTCCACGAACTCGGTCTGCATACGAAAGGCTATGACCTGGTCTTCATCGGAAGGACAGATATCGAGGCCCGGGAGTTCACCGACTATTTGGAGCAACTCGAACCGGAAGAACGATCGCACATTGCCGTCCTTGAAAATATCGGTTCCGAGGAGTTGAATCTATTTTACAGCGGGTGCGAATTGTTTGTCTACCCGTCGCTAGCCGAGGGCTTTGGCATACCCCCTCTTGAAGCGGCTGCTTCGGGATGTGATGTGCTGTGCGCGAACACCACGGCGATGATGGACTTTGATTTTTTTGGCGCCGCGCTCTTCAATCCGCACGACCCTGAAGAGCTAAAAACAAAAATTCTCAAGAAACTTCAAAAAACGGACAGCGACAGGCTTTTGGAGATCCAGGAAATTGTGCGGTCAAAATATAATTGGAAAAGCGTCGCTAACATTTTTCTTAGCGCCGTTCAACAATCTGAACATTCACGATGAGTGAAAATAGCGATTTAACCATTTAACATGGCACCGTATTGATCGGCCACGATCCGCCAGGTGTATTTCCTTTCCGCAACGCTTTTCGCTTTTTCAGAAATTGTCTTCAGATCTATTTTATTATTCTGAATCCTCAACAATACTTCTTGCAGCGTTACCGAGTCCGTGAAATACAAAGCGTTATTTTCTGTTGTAAACCGGTTATAGTCTACGTCCCAGGCCACCACGGCAAGCCCCAAATACATGGCTTCTACCAAGGAGGGGTTCGTCCCCCCGGCGCTGTGCCCGTGCAGGTAGGCCAGGCAATTGCTCCTCAACTCGTCAAGTCTGGATTGCTCATAGATGGGGTCGAGCAATTGTATATTGGTTTTATTCTGATATAACGCATGGAGTGATTTCCCATATTCGCTGGCCTTCCAATTGCCTACAAAAACGATTTTCAATCCCGGGGTTTTGGAAAATGCATCGAGGATAATGTGGATATTGTTTTCCGGTTCAATTCTGCAAACCGTAAAACAATAGTTACCTTTTTGTATCCCGTATTGACGCTGTGTAGCCTCCGAGAGCACAACCTCCCGGGCATGATCGCCCCCATACGCAGCATAGAAACTCTCTTTCTGATAACAACTTTGGATATATTGTTGAATCGCCTCATTGTCGGCAACCACGGTGTGAGCAAACTTCACAGCGATCCATTCCTGGACCTTCAGATACCACTTCGCGAAGCGTCCCCATTTTTGCCGTTTCCATTCGAGGCCATCAATGTTGATGACGACCTTCTTTCGCGAGAACAGTCTTATCAAAGGAAAGAGAAATGCCCCACCCACTCCGAGTACGAGGAGAACATCCACTTTGTGCATCGCATTTAAAATGGAGACCGCATCATACAAGATGCTGGACCGGCCATTCGCGTTGAGGTTGATGTAGATCAGCCGGGCGCCATGATATTCGCTTCGCTTCTCCGGGTAGCTTGGCGAACTGCAATACACGATGAATTTGAAGTCACGGTTCAGGTGTCGCACCAGGTTGTCAACCAAGGTCTCGAATCCACCATAGTTTGCAGGTATGCCTGCCGAGCCGATCACGCCAATTCTTTTACTGGTCATTCTCCTTTTTAATTAATAGCAGAAGGGGGTACCAAAACGAAAAAAAGACAATGCCTTTGTTGACCGTTAATAGCGCCTCACTGAGGGATGATAGCGAAAGAATCAACACAAAAACCGTCAATAGAAAATTCTGCTCCCGCGTAGCCCTTACCAAGCCCCACGCGTAGAAAAAAAACAAATATAAAAAACCGATCACCCCTAGTGTCACCAGGGTTTGAATATATTCATTGTGCGTATTCAATCTTTCATACCCTGCGCCGATAAGTCCGTGCTCGGCATACACACTGTTCAGATAGTCGATAACATCACCTGTCCCTACACCGGAAAGGATCAAACCATCGCGATAGAGATGCTGCAGGGAAAGCCGCCACACGACCAGTCGCAATGACAGGCCGCTAAAATGATGATCATATTCATAGGTATTGCGTGCAACATCACTAAAGTCAACATCGAATGCACTGGAAACCCGTTGCCTCACTCCTGAAAATAAAAAAATTGAGCCGACAAAGATCAATGCAAAAAAAACAATGCTGATCATTTTATGAAACGAGGGGTCGTATCTTAAATTTCCTGCGAGCAAAAATAGGGCAATAAAAAAAAGAAGCGCCAATACCATTTTGGATGCCAGTAATACGAGCATGATCACGGCAAAGGCATTGGTGATCCAAAACAAAAAATTCTTGTGTTTGCTTTTATATTGGATCATGTACCTCCCGAACAATCCAAACGCCAAGTAATAGGAAAAATAAACCGGATGCAGCCCGATGATATCCGTCAAGGTATCGTAGAAAAACACCGACGCATCGTGCTCTTTCAAATACCGCAAGAGCGCCAACACCAACACCACAACACCCATGATCAACCCGATGTAAAAAAACCAAACAACAAGTCGTTCAATCGCGTTCTTGCCCAGTTTAATTTTACAGGTCAACAAAATAAAGGGGAGCACAAGCAAAGCCGACCGGGTGTCGAGTTCACGAAGGCCTTGCTTTACATTGGAGGTATACAGCATGCCGATGGCGAACAAACCAAAAAATCCCAGGAACAACCAAAGCTCACGTCGAATGATCAGTTTTCCCGGGGTTAATGCAGTGTGCAATATCCAAAACAACGCGAGGGCTGCAATCGCCCAGGTATTGGACTTAACGGACAGAAACAGCGTCGTTTCAACAATTACCAGCAACCAAAAATAAATTTTATGGACGGGTAGATACTGCTCAACATTCATGCGTGGAAGAATTCAAAGACACCATGACTTCAATTCGGGCCAAAAAGACGTCAAAAAAAGAGAATACAACTCCAAATCCCAGTTATTTTCAACCTATTTGGGACAAAAGTAAGGTTGTTGGCGGGCATTCACAATAGAAAATTCACGGTGACTCATCCCGTTTGGGGCGTGATCGCCAGAAATTTCCGATTGTCCCAACCGGTTTAAGGTCAGATCGGGGCGGCTTGAAAAATTCTGATCACGCTGAATTCGACTTCCCGCCACCCCCAAGTTCCATCTAATTGTTATATTTTTGACCCGTGAATATCTTGGCCATATGAATTCCTCCGATCAAAAGAAAACCTATGATCTTGCAATCGCCTATAGAATCTACCCGGGCGTTTCAAAAACGCCTTTCATCTTCAAGGATAACAAATTGAATCTTGCCGAAACCGGCGTCCGGACCCTGAAGAACTCACTGGGGCAGTTGCGCGCTAAGATTTTCTTCATTCTCGACAATTGTCCGCCGGAGTATGAACGCATGATCCTCCGTTATTTCAGCACACCCGATGCTGAATTTATTAAATTGAATGGTGAGGGAAACCTCGCCACCTTCGGAAGGCAAATCGATCTCCTGCTCCAGCAGAACCATTCCGAAATTGTCTTCTTTGCCGAAGACGACTATGTTTATCGTCCGCTATTGCTATCGTCTGCTGTCAGCCTTTTGAACACAAATGCTGCCGTCGATTTTGTTACCCCTTACGATCACCTGGACTCTTATCTGCTCCCCATTCACACGCGGCATCGTTATGAGATCATCATCCACGGGGGCCTTCACTGGAGGACCAGCGCGTCAACCTGCCTTACGTTTCTAACCACCAAGAAAAACCTGCGCGCTTCGCAAAAAACCCTCCGGAGCTATTGTTTTGGAAATTGGGATAGCAGCCTGTGGTTTGCGCTCACAAAATTCAATGTTTACGATTTTATTTCTATCTTCCGCTACCTATTTACGGATACCTTCACTTTCAAAATGATAGTCCTGAGCTGGATGAAAACCGGCGGACAGATCCTTGGCGGAAGACGGTACAAATTGTGGCAGCCTATTCCCTCTATCGGCACGCACATGGAGGAAATATCGCTAGCTCCTAACATCGATTGGAATAAAATCGCTTCCCGTGAAAACGCGGAAGAGGTTCTAAAATAAGAAGGAAGGCTTTATGGGCAATCGTATCATGGTGCGATCAAGCTTTCGGTGCCATTCCTAAAATACCCATCCCACGATCTATAACGGCGGCTAATCAGATTTGATTGTTCACCTAAATCTGTAGCCACTATGAAACATCCAGTCGTTAACCTCTACACCCGTATCATGGCAAGGGCGAGGTTTAAAAAAATGAATACAAACCTCGTGAAGATAGGACTAAAGGGGCTGGGCCTCCTTTACTCCCATGAGGATCCGAGGAACAATGGCGAATACTTCTTCATGAAAACCGCCATAAACGCCTTTAAGGTTTCAAATTTATTCGACGTCGGCGCCAACAAGGGAAACTACACAAAATCATTCCTGTCATTGGGGTTTGCAAAAGACATCTACTGTTTTGAGCCTCATCCCATGACATTCAAATATCTTCAAGACAATATTGTTGCGCCCCAGGTCAGCAAGTTCAACATCGCGCTATCACACGAAGAAGGTACGTTGCCGATATTCGATCATGCCTCCGAAGACGGTTCGGAACATGCGTCACTGTTTAAAGGTGTGATTGAAAAGATCCATAAAGACGAAACAAAGCAGCACGTCGTCGACGTAAAAACCATCGATGGTTTCATTCAAGCCAACAAAATACCGGGCATCGGTTTGTTAAAAATCGATACGGAAGGAAGTGACTACAACGTGCTGTTAGGCGCGAAGGAAAGTCTGGCAGGCAATAAAATCGATTTGATTCAGTTTGAATTCAATGAAATGAATGTGATCAGCCGGGTTTTTCTAAGGGATTTCTTTGACTTGCTCGGGAATTTCAATTTATACCGGCTACTCCCCAACGAGCTATTGCCGCTGCAGTATGATCACCCTCTGATGAATGAACTATTCTCGTACCAGACCATTATCGCCATCAGAAAGGATCTGGATCTCGTCCGGTGACGACTTGTTCACACATTGCATTGCGTTAGCCAAGACTGGCTAACGTTCTGTGAATTGCCGCTTCGGGTGCATTATTATACGAAGCATCAGTCCGATTCTTGCGTATTGCTTTAACTTGATCCTGTTCCATATGAACATTAGAAATGATGGATACAACGTAATTAAAGCGTAAGGAAAAAACTTTCGCGTGATCAAAATCCTGTTTCGCACGGCGTAAAAGTCGGAGAGTAAAGAATTTCCTTTGACCGCCGACTTGTTGATGCTCGCACCTCCTTTGTGATATACCTTGCTGGCCGGAACAAAAACCAAACGCCAGCCCTTCTCTTTTGCTCTCAAGGCCCAATCGAGCTCCTCGTAATACAAGAAGAAATCTTCGTTCATCAACCCCACCGAAGACAAAAAATTTTTAGACACAAACATCGATGCACCAATGACGTAATCCATCCGGAAATTCTTTTGGTCCCATTGATGACGGTCCTGTTCGAACGCTCCAATCTCGTGAACCTTTCCGACCCATTTGTTATAGTTTCCCCCGACACCCTGAAGCACGGAAGGGTTATGGTACAGCAGGAGTTTACTCCCCAAAATACCAACGTCGTCCTGCGAAGACGCTGCCTGCACCAGTTCCGACAGCGCATTGTGCGATACAACGGTATCATTGTTCAATAACCAAAAAAAATCAAAGTCTTGGTGAAGGGCTAGTCTTAAGGCCACATTATTGGCCGCCGCAAAGCCACGGTTTGGTGCCGATAGGATAGTGATCGACTCTATAAATTCACCTCGGAAATCGCTGTCGCCGACAATCGAAAGTTTGAGCGGTTTATTTACTGGGGGGTAAACCAGATCGGGATGCATTGTTTCCGCAGCTACCCTCCCTTGAGCCCAGTCCTGGATGTAGTTTATCGAGGTGTTGTCGCCGGAATTATCGACCACTACCACACTAAAGTTTGAGTAGTCCGATTTCAATACGGACTCCAGGCATTCAACCGTATCTTTATGCCCCTTATGGTTAACTAAAACGACAAGAACTTTTGGGGTCATGAACGATTACTCTTTTAAAGGATGATCCAAACGAATAGCGATCGTTATTTTACTGAGCCAACCGTGGCAATGATCTCATTAAATCTTTCCGCCGAAGCTTTCCATGTTCTTCGCTTGATGGCTTGCTGTCCCTTTTTAACAAATTGATTTAATTCATCCTGGTGATCCACCAAATGAGTGATCATCTTGCTAAAGGCCTTGGGCCCGGAATCTGCCAGGATAAGTTCGTCTGCTTTGAAGAATGTTGGTGCGCTGCCTTCAGCAAATTCGATGACGGGCAAACCACTTGCTACCATTTCAAACGTGACGTAAGAAATATTGGTGAAGGAGGCCACCATACCGAGATGGCATTTACCATACAACTCCTGCAGTTTATCATGGGTCAGCATCCCCAACGATTTGGCGAAAGGCAGCCCAAACGAAATGTCCGTTCCGAAAATCCAGCAATTTAATTGAATGCCTTTTTGACGTAATTCTTTCTCCAACACCGTGAGGCATTGGGGTATCAGGTCGGGGGCGCGTTTGGGTTCCAGTTTGATAAAGACCGCGAGATCCAATTGCTTGTCAATTTTTATCTCCCTTTCCGATAGTTCGTAGACCTTCGTCTCCACCGGAAACTCGATATAGTCGATTTTGCTTCCCGGAAAGTTCTCTTCCACTTTTTGAGCATTCCACGAACCCAAACTCACCATGTGAAACCCAAACTTGTAGGTCTTGCTACATAAAAAGTGTAGATCACCTAACGGATAAAAAGAAGGTTCAAAATCCTGTATGAAATACATTTTGTAGCCGAAAACATGGTTGTGGCCCTGAAGCAAATATGCCGTGTCCCACAAGGTACAAACGCCGATGTCGTACGTTCCCTTCATGGATGCAAGCGTTGTAATCTCGCCCTTGTATGCACTGAAGTTGATCGACGCGTTTCTCTTTAACACATCGAGCGGCGTGTTTTCACAATCAATATAGGTCACGCTATGACCAAACTCGGTCAGATAGGTCCCCAGTCTGAATATTCCGGTGATACCGCCACTATGCGCTGGCAAACCCGGCAATAAGAAGGCTATTGAATACGAACCCTTTTTTTCCAGATGTTGAGTAACTTTTGTTTCTGCATCAAAGCTTTGAATAAACGAATAGCGCCTCTTTGACTCTTCGATTCTGGACCGGTGGTAGAATACCCTTAAAAGCTTTCGCAGCATATTATTTGGCTAAATTTCTCACAATTATAGTATTTTTGGACGAAATCAGTTGACATCTCCTCATTCATAACTTCTAAAAAGCAAGAACTATGGCCTTCGATTTTAACATGACACGTTTATTGCTCCATGAATGGTCTACTTCGGGTGTTCCCTTTGGGAGAACCGGAGCGCTGGGAAGGCAAGGACTCCATGTCTCCTCCACGCGGTTGCAATACAACTTGAATGAATTCGGGCTAAAGCAAGTCAATGCCGAGGAGATTTTAAAGAGCGGAAATGGATACTGGGAGCCCTTTGTGAAGGTTATGGGAGGGACGACCACAGATTCGCTGGATATTTCAGATTATGAAGGTGCCACGGTACTCCTGGACATGAATGCACCGATCGAAGCACGCTTCAAGGGTCAATACGATACCATCATTGATTCAGGAACGCTCGAGCACATTTTCAATTTTCCGATAGCCATAAAAAATTGCATGGAGTTGCTGGCCGTAAACGGACGAATGATCATGATCACACCAACCAACAACTTCCTGGGTCACGGATTTTATCAATTCAGTCCGGAGTTGTTTTACCGCGTCTTCAACAAGGAGAATGGTTTTACCATCGATAAGATGCTCTTCTTTGAAGACCGCTATATCGCCGAATGGTTTTCGGTGAAGGATCCCTCCGATGTGGCGCAGCGTGTGGAGTTGAACAACAGTCTGCCAGCCTATCTCTTTATCGTCGCGCGTAAAACGGCACAGAAAGAAATCTTTTCGGTTACTCCGAATCAAAGCGACTATCAGGAAATATCCTGGAATCAGAAAAGCGCTTCGCCTTACGAAATCATGCAAGCCAATAAAAATAAATTTTCGCTTGCCCGCTATGTACCCTATCCGGCAAAAAAAATGCTTTCGAAACTCAAGGAGACGATGACCGGATTAAAGATCGGGATCAACGGTCCCCGGTATAAGAAAGGGTTGCTCAATCGGGTTAAGTAGCAGCCGTTAAGATTCAGATTTTTTTGTAAGATCCTTTGCGAAGCCGAGAATTTCGTCTCCAAGATATTTCTTGAAAAACAAAAACTGCAATCCAAAATAAAGTAGCGAACAACTCAATATCGACAAGGCAACAATTACCCAGTCGTTGTCAAACACCGCTTTGAAAGAATACACGACCGGCACAAACAGTACGGAAAGCACAATACACCAGCCAAAATATTTCCAGGGGATGGCCATGACGAGCACTTTCTTGAAATAATGAAACGAAAGGAAGGTCATGGCTAATTCAGTAGCCAGCGTCGTTATGGCCGCACCGAGATGGCCATAAAATTGTGTTAGCGGGATGGCCAGCGCTATCGACAGAACGGTTCCGGATAAAAAAACAACCAACAAATATCTCTCCTTTGAAAATGGCAAAAGTACTTGTATGCCGAATACATTGCTGAGTCCCATGAGGACAATTATCGGCGAAAGGATTTGCGAGGCTGCAACGGACGCTTCAAACCCCTGACCTGCTAAAATGGTGATCAGCTCTTTTGACAGGAGAAATAGTCCTGTCGTCAACGGTACGGTCAGGAAAATTGTAAATCGCAATGATTTTGAGATCACAGAATGGATTTGTTCCAGGGCCCCCACAGCGTGCAAATGAGAAATCCGGGGCACCAAAACATTGCCAACCGAAGCGATGATCAAACTAATGATCTTGTTGAGCTTGATGGCCGTCGCATAAAATCCAACCGCCGTGAATCCAGAAACGAAGCCCAACACCAGGCTATCCGTCATCGAATAAAAGGTGATGAACGCCGAACTGAAGAAAACCGTCAAAAGCGGTGATATATGTTTTCCAAGCTGAACGCCCTTCCAATCCAGTCTAATATACTTTCTCAGGATAATGATGTTGGTAATGGCGTTTAAAACAAAGGCCAACGTGTTCAAGCTTTGGTAAATGATGTAATCGTCCTGCGTCTTCACCAGAACGAACATCAAAGCGATGGGTAAGAATTTTGTGGCAATAGACCGCAAGGCGATGACCTTGAACTTTTCAATTCCGATCAAATACCATTCGAAGGAGAAGAAGTTAATAACGATGTTAGCCCCGAATAATAAATTTATCTCGAACTGCGAATTCAGCCGGGGAATGTAGAGGATGGTCAGCAGAAAAAAACCAAGACAAACGATGGATGAAAAAAAATGAATGATCGCGATCTCACTGAAGGCTTTGTTCAATGAAGGTGCATCATTTTTGATCTTGGCTATCTCCCGAACGCCATATAAGGGAATACCCAGGGCGGCAATAAAAACGAAGTAGTTGGAGTAATTTTCAGAGAAATTTAGAATACCAACTTTGTCCGGGCCCAATACGCGCGAGATATAGGGATAGGTGACCAGTGGAAAAAAAAACCTGGCAAAGGTCAGCAGCAAACTGTACAGAACATTTTTGGTAAGCTGGCTCATAGTGGCGCGACCACATCTAAGGGATTCGTGAAATGTTTAGCGCGGCAACGTGTTCACTACCGCTTCGGGAAAAAATTTTTAAAATTTTCCGCACGATTAAATACCAAATATTTCCGCGTGAAAAAATTCCATATGACAACAAAACCTGTGGCAATTACTTTCGATATCCGATAGTCGATATTCCATTGATCGACACCAATCCACATGACAAACTGACTGATCAGCAATCCGCAGGTAACAAAGAACATAAAGAGCACAAACTCCACCCGCTTTCGCTCGCCTGTACGCTCGAAAACCCATTTTCGGCTTAGCACATAGTTCAGGATACAAGTGATCAGGAAAGCAAAAACGTTGCCTACCAGGGGTGTGACGGCGAATTGTTCAACAAAAAGAATGAGCAGGAACATCTCCAAAGCAGCCGAGGTAATTCCGACCACCAGGTATCTGGCAAAACTTCCTTGAAATATCTTCTTAATCATCGTTTTCTACTGATGGTCGTTCGTTTTATCCGACAGAAAGTTTCTCGATACAGATTTTCAAACTCTCCGACCAATGGGGTATTTGCAGCGCAAAAGTAGCCTTAATTTTAGATTTATCCAGGAGGCTGAATTTGGGTCGTGCCGCCGCCGTCTTGTATTGGGCGGTCGAAATCGGTTGAACCTTGCAATTCAGCTTACTTTCACCCACCAGGAAGTAGGCAAAGTCGTACCAGGATGTTACCCCTTCGTTTGAATAGTGATAGATGCCCGGTTCGGCGGGGCTGCCCTGTGCCAATGCGTCCACGATTTGCAAGACCGCCGAAGCCAGGTCATAAGCATAGGTTGGTGTTCCAATTTGATCGCAAACCACTCCCAATGATTCGCGTTGACTTGCCAGGTGGCGAATGCTCTTTACAAAATTCTTTCCAAACGCTGAGTATACCCAGGCCGTGCGGATAATGAAGGCATTGCTCAAAATGGACAATACATGGTTTTCACCGGCCAGTTTCGATTTACCGTAAACCGACACCGGATTAGGTTGGGCCGTTTCAGCGAGCGGCTGATTCGCTTCTCCATCGAATACATAATCAGTAGAGATATAGATCATTCGAATCTTTTTCTCCGCACAGATCTCCGCCAGCGTTTTTACAGCGTCCGCATTTATAGCAAACGCCAGCTGTGACTCTTCTTCCGCCTTATCGACTGCCGTATACGCCGCACAATGAATGAGAAATTCAAAATTTTTATCAGAAAAATAGTTTCGGATGGCCTCGGCCTTGGTTAGGTCCACCTCTTCTACATCAATAAAGGTGAAGTCGAAGGTTTTGTATAGCGCCGAGAGAAGTTTCAATTCACTTCCTAGTTGGCCTTGGCTTCCGGTGACAAGTATTTTCACGTTGGAGAAATTTATTTTTTATGGAAATCAATATCATTCACCACACGCCTGCTATGGTTTCGGCACGATGGTCTTATTGCGAATATCATATACCAGCTCAATCGACGGCTTGGCTTCCTGCAAACCGAACGTGTTGCCCTTTAATATCTCCGCATAACTTTTGGTGTGCAGGTCGGTGAATCCGTCGCTAAACTCGATCTCTTCTCCTTCCATGCTCAAGGTCCGAAAGGTTCTTTTTCCCTGAGCCTTTATGGCCTCGGGAATATCTTCGTAGTCGATGCTGAGGAACCAATTCACGCGAGCCTTTTCCAATTCAATATATCCCGATCCTTGGCTGGCGGTAAGACTATACACCTCATTTTTTTTCACGGTGCCAAAAATCCACATCAACATGTCAAAAAAATGAATGCCTATATTGGTGGCAATGCCTCCCGATTTTGACAGATCGCCTTTCCAACTGCTTTGATACCAGTGCCCGCGCGAAGTCATGTATTTTAAATCGACGTCATAAACCTTGTCTTTAGGACCCTTCAGAACGCGCTCGCGCAAGGCGATGATGCTGGGGTGCAGGCGCAGTTGCAAAATGGTAAACACATTTTTGCCGGTCTCTTTTTCAATCTCTGCCAACGCGTCCAGGTTCCAGGGATTAAGCACCAACGGTTTCTCACAGATGGCGTTTGCGCCATAGCGAAGGGCAAAGCGGATGTGCGAATCATGGAGATAGTTGGGTGAACAGATGGTAATGTAGTCCACCTTTTCGCCTTTGCGCTTCAGCTTGTCCAGGTGACGGTCGAAGCGCTCGAACTCGGTAAAGAAATCGGCATTGGGAAAATAGGAGTCCAGTACGCCAACATTGTCGTGCTTGTCGAGGGCAGCCACCAGGTTGCTGCCCGTATCTTTTAATGCCTTAAGGTGGCGGGGCGCGATGAAACCCGCGGCGCCGATCAATGCAAAATTTTTCATTCTTCTATTTTAGAAACTACTCCATCCTGAAGCCGGTAGCGTTGCTTGCTTTCGGGGCAAGTGGCCACGCCTTCTTTGAAACTCAGCTTATGTCCATACTCGCTCATCCAGCCGTTTTGCCGCGCCGGATTGCCGACGACCAGCGCATAGGCCGGCACCGTCTTGGTGACTACAGCACCTGCGCCGATAAAAGCATATTCACCAATATCGTGACCACAAACAATGGTAGCGTTTGCCCCGATGGTGGCACCTCGCTTCACCCGCGTTTTTGCATATTGATTTTTCCGGTTCACAGCACTTCGCGGATTGGTCACGTTGGTGAACACCATGGAAGGTCCCAAAAAAACATCGTCGTCGCACGTCACGCCGGTGTAGATGGAGACGTTGTTTTGCACCTTCACATTTTTTCCCAGCACCACTTCGGGCGAGATCACCACATTTTGCCCGATGTTGCAATTTTCACCGATCTTGCAATTCGGCATAATGTGCGAGAAGTGCCAGATCTTTGTTCCTTTTCCTATTTCGCAGCCCTCGTCCAGCACGGCTGTGGGGTGAACATAAAATTCCTTTGCGTCGGTCATGCTTTAAAATAGGCTCTTATGGTAGTGCTGATAAATTCCAGTTGGTCGCCGGGCATCTCCGTATGGATGGGCAATGAGATCACCGTCTTTGAAAGTTTTTCCGTAATGGGAAATGACCCGGGCCCAAATTCCGGTTGCCGGTACGCCTTCTGCAGGTGAAGCGGAACGGGATAGTAGATCATCGTGGGTATACCCTTCTCTTCCAGGTACTTCTTGAATTGATCGCGATCGCCCTCCAGGATCTGCAACGTATATTGGTGAAAAACGTGTGTTGAGTTTCCAACCCGCGCCGGCGTTCTCAAAGCTGGCACCCCGGAAAGCTTGGCATCGTAGTAGCGGGCCACGTCGTTGCGCAGTGATTCGTATTCGCGGAGATATTTGAGCTTCACCTTCAACACAGCAGCTTGCAGCGTGTCCAGGCGGCTGTTGACGCCCACAAGTTCGTGATGGTATTTTACTTTTTGGCCGTGATTGGCAATCATCCTGATCTTTTCCGCCAGGACGTCGTCGGAGGTAAAAATCGCGCCACCGTCGCCGAAACATCCCAGGTTTTTTGTGGGGAAGAACGACGTGGTGCCGATGGTGCCCATGGTGCCGGCCTTTTTAGTGATGCCGTTTTTAAATGTGTAGACAGCACCCAACGCCTGGGCTGCATCTTCAATGACGGACAGGCCCTCTCTGGCAGCAAGCTCCAGCAGCGGTTGCATGTCGGCACACTGGCCGTACAGGTGAACGGGTACGATCGCGATCGTGCGCGACGTGATCTTTTGCTGTACTTGCGCTACATTGATATTGAACGTGTGCTCATCGACGTCCACAAAGACGGGCTTCAATCCCAAAAGTGCCAGCACTTCGGCTGTGGCCACATAGGTATGTACGGGCAGGATCACTTCGTCGCCGGGTTTTGCATTCAACGCCATGAGGGCGATCTGAAGCGCGTCTGTTCCGTTGGCGCAGGGAATCACATTCACGCCGCCCAGATAGTTGGAGAGCGACGCGGCAAATTCGGCAACTTCTTTTCCCTGGATAAAAGCGGTGGTGTTCAACACATGTTGCATAGCTTCGTCGATCTCCGTTTTGATGCGGAGGTACTGCGTATGCAGGTCAACCATCTTTATCTGTCCCATAAACCCTCGCTTGTCGAATTTGGTTATGCTATGATCACTGAATATTTCGCACTTTCTTTTCCCCTCGCCACGCATCGCGAAGCGAATCCTCTATCGAATATTTTGTCTTCCATTGCAGCGCCGCATTCACCTTTGACGGATCGGCGTACACTTTTTCTACATCGCCCGGTCGACGGGGACCGATGACGTAGTTGAGTTTCGCGCCGGTGACCTTGACAAACTTGTCTAAAAGCTGCAGCACAGAGACACCGATTCCGGTCCCCACGTTGAAAGCCTCTACAAGTTTTTTTTCAGAGCGCTTCGCCAGGTACTCCATCGCCTTCACGTGAGCGATGGCCAGGTCCACGACGTGAATAAAATCCCGGAGGCAGGAGCCGTCGGGGGTATCATAGTCGTTGCCAAAGACCGTAAGCTTTTCACGAACGCCGGCGGCGGTTTGTGTGATGTAGGGCACAAGGTTGTTGGGAGCACCCACGGGCAGCTCACCCATTTCGGCGGTCGGATGCGCACCGATGGGATTGAAATACCGCAGCGAAACCACCCGGTAGCCATTGAGGTGAGCATCTTCCAGGATGCGCTCGCACATCTGCTTCGTTGCTCCATAGGGTGACTCGGCCCGCTTGAACGGCGCCGATTCATCGACGGGTATGTGATCGGGTTGGCCGTAGACCGTGCATGAGGATGAGAAAATAAGATCGGTGACACCATTTTCTTTCATGACATCCAGAACGGTGACCAACGAATCGATATTGTTTTGATAGTACATCAAAGGCTTCTCCACCGACTCGCCCACCGACTTGTAGGCAGCAAAATGCAACACGCTGGAGAACGGTCCTGCCGTTTTAAAAACGCCGGTCACAAATTCCTTATTGCAGCAGTCGCCCTTATGAAAATCCACTTTCCTTCCCGTAATTTTCTCGATGCCTGCTAACAATGTGCGATCACTTTTGGAAAGATCATCGATAATCACGGGATCGTAGCCGGCATTTATCAGTTCCACTACGGTATGTGCGCCGATGTAGCCTGCGCCGCCGGTAACGAGGATTTTTTTTGTTAAAGCCATAGTTTGTGTTAGAGTCGTGCTGTGATTTTATTTCTATCCAAAGAACCTTTTACGTCGTATACTACCGTTTTCGCCGTGGTGAAGGCAGACCAGTCCAGCGCGCTGAAATCCTGGTGATTCACCGCCAACACAACGGCATGATATTTTTTCGTCAGGCCCGAGACCAGTGGCACGTTGTATTCGTGCATCACCTCTGCCCCATCCGCTTGAGGATCGAATATGTCTACCGAGGTGCCGAAGCTTTGCAATTCCCTTACCACATCGATCACTTTGCTGTTCCGGATGTCGGGGCAATTTTCTTTGAAGGTGATACCCAGCACGAGCACATTGGCTCCGTGGATGGGCAGTTCGTTCTTCGCCATCAGTTTGATGATGGTGTTGGCGACGTAGACGCTCATGTTGTCGTTGATCCGTCTTCCCGACAAGATCACCTCGGGATGGTAGCCGAGGCTTTCAGCTTTGTGGGTCAGGTAGTAGGGATCCACACCGATGCAATGACCACCCACCAGTCCCGGTTTGAAAGGAAGGAAATTCCATTTTGTACCGGCAGCTTCCAACACTTCGTGCGTGTCGATACCCACACGGTCGAAGATGAGCGCCAGCTCGTTCACAAACGCAATGTTGAGGTCGCGTTGCGAATTTTCGATGACCTTCGCAGCTTCGGCCACTTTTAGCGACGAAGCCTTGTGGGTGCCGGCCGTGATGATCTTCCGGTAGAGCTGATCTACTTTCTCGGCAATTTCAGGCGTGCTGCCACTGGTAACTTTTTTGATGGTGGTGACGCGGTGCAATTTGTCGCCGGGATTGATGCGCTCGGGGGAATAGCCGCAGAAGAAATCCACATTAAATTTTAGCCCGCTCACACGCTCCAGGATGGGCACACAAATTTCTTCCGTGCATCCCGGGTAAACCGTCGATTCATAGATGACAATGTCTCCCTTCTTCAATACGCTTCCCACGGTTTTGCTTGCCCCTTCCAGCGGACGGAGGTCAGGCTTCTTGAATTCGTCGATCGGTGTGGGGACGGTCACAATAAAATAATTAACGTCCTTCAACGCAGCGGTGTCGAAAGCATATTGCAGATGGGTGGACGCTTTCAATTCGTCACCATCCACTTCCTTTGTGCGATCATAGCCGCGCTTCAACTCTTCGATACGTTCTTTGTTGATATCGAATCCTACCACAGGCAGAATCTTTCCGAACTCCACGGCCAGGGGCAGACCAACGTACCCCAGCCCTACTATGCTAATTTTTTCCACGAGCCTACGTTTTTGTTTTAGTGTTTATAATAGGATGTATACCAAGCAATGAATTTTCCAATACCCTCTTCTATGGGCGTGGCCGGTTTGAAGTCGACCTCGCGCATCAAGTCCTCCACATCGGCATACGTCTCGGGCACGTCGCCCTCCTGGAGCGGCATCATGTTCTTGATGGCCTTTTTGCCCAGCTTTTCCTCGATCACCTCGATGAATCGCATCAGCTCCACCGGTTGATTGTTGCCGATGTTAAAGATGTGATAAGGCGCAAAACTTGTCGCAGGATCGGGCGTCATTCCGTTCCATTGCGCGTTGGGGCGCGCGGGTTTCGGCACCAGGCGCGATATACTCTCCACGATATCGTCTACATAGGTGAAGTCTCGCTTCATCTTGCCATTGTTGTAAACATCGATGGGCTTGCCCTCGAGAATTGCCTTTGTAAAAAGGAACAAGGCCATATCGGGGCGGCCATAGGGGCCATATACGGTGAAGAAGCGCAACCCTGTGGTCGGCAGATTATACAAGGCCGAGTAGGTGTGCGCCATCAGTTCGTTCGATTTTTTCGAGGCTGCATAGAGCGAGATCGGGTGGTCCACATTATGATGCACCGAAAAAGGCATCTTTTTATTCGCACCATACACCGAGCTGGACGACGCGTAGACCAAATGCTTTATCTTATGATGGCGGCACGCTTCCAGGATGTTCAGAAACCCGTGCAGGTTGCTTTCCAGGTAGGCATGCGGGTTGGTGAGCGAATAGCGCACCCCGGCCTGCGCGGCAAGGTTCACGACATAGTCAAAACGCCCTTGTTTAAAAAGGTTGTCGAGCGACGGATAATCCACCAGGTTGACCTGGTGGAACGTGAAGCCGGGAAGGGTCTTGAGAATGTCCAGACGCGACTTTTTGAGGTTTACGTCGTAATAGTCGTTAAGATTATCCAGGCCTGCCACCCTGAATCCCAGGGCGGTGAGCTTTTGTGTGAGATGGAACCCGATGAAGCCGGCTGCTCCGGTGACCAGAACCGTTGAGTTTGAATGCATGAATGACTGCTGAATTAGGGGGCAAAATTAACAGATTAGGGGGAATTTGTAATATTTTCTAATTTTCCAGGAATTTAACGCATCTAAGAATGGCCATTGCCTCAACCAATGAAATTGATTTGATAGAACTGCTTTTAAAAGGGGTAAGGCTCATTCGGGATAACTTTTGGCTTATCCTTGCATTCTTTATCGTTGGTAGCGCCCTGGGGTCTGCCTACTATTATTCTTCCACAAAGGTGTACGAGAGCAGCATGGTCATCAGTTCCGAGATCCTGACAGAGTCGTACAGCAAACAATTGGTAGCCAGCCTTAACCGATTCAGGCGCGAAGACAATCTTCATGCTTTAGCCCAGCAGTTGAACATTTCTGATCCCGTTGCCAAGAAAATAGCCCTCATCACTATCAAAAGTCCGTATCCCAATGAAAATGAAGTGGGGAAAGAAGATGATCGCAAATATTTTCTCGTCACCGCAGAAGTTTACGACCTCGATATCCTGGACGAACTTCAGAAAAGCCTCATCAATTATTTTGAAAACAACGACTACGTTAAAACAAGGGTAGCGCAAAAAAAGAGCGATTATCGACAACTCATCGACCGGTCGGAACAGGAAATTAAAGATCTCGAAGAACTCAAGACAAAAATCAATACAGGCCAGTTGTTCCAGGATGCAAAAGGAAGCATTGTCTTTGACCTAACCCAGATCAGCACAAAAATCCTGGAGATATCTAAACAAAAACTCGAGCTGCAGAACGACTTGGAGCTTGTGAACAGCGTTCATGTAATCGATGGATTCAAAAGATTCGAGACGCCAATTCGGCCCAAACTCGGTTTAAACCTTATTGCCGGCTCTCTCGTGGGCGTTTTGTTTGTGGGGTTACTGTTGGCCTTCAAGTCGATCCGCAAACTCCTCCGCATGGAAGAGGAATCGCGCAAAGCCGCATGATCCTCCACCTCATCCATAAAGAACTCACCCTTGAGCTAAGGCGCAAAGCTGTGATCTCAGGCATCGGCGTCTACCTGTTCAGCCTCATCTTCATTTGCTACCTCACGTTCAGCCTGCGCCAGAATTCCATCAACGAAGCCACCTGGTCGGCCCTGTTCTGGCTGGCCATTTTGTTTTCGGTGGTCAACAGCGTGGCCAAGAGTTTTATCGGGGAAAAAAAAGGCTCCTTTATTTATTACTATGCCGTTGCCAGCCCACAGGCCATCATTCTTTCCAAGATCCTGTATAACACCTTGCTCTGCCTCCTTTTGTCGCTGGCCGGCTATGCCCTGTTCTCCCTGTTCATCGGCAACCCCATCCAGGACCATGGGCTTTTCCTGCTCACCCTTTTGCTTACCTCATTCGGATTTTCGGCGGCGCTGAGCCTCATTTCCGGCATTGCCTCCAAAGCCAACAACAGCAACATCCTGATGGCCGTGCTCAGCTTCCCCGTCATCCTGGCGTTGCTCCTGATGGCCATCAAGATCACCAAAAACGTGCTCGATGGCCTGGACCGGTCCGTCAGCATAGACGAATTGCTGAACCTGCTGGCAATAAATTGCATCCTGACGGGTCTGTCGTACATGCTCTTCCCGTATATTTGGCGCAGTTAAGAAGGCGGGCAACCCATTTTTCAGAAATCCGTTTGCACCCCTTGTTTTATCTCCTCCATGAAGACCTGGCTAAAAATCCTTGCAATCGTTTTGCTTTTCTACGTTCACATCGGCGGCCTGCTCATGGATGTTCCACGGCTCAATATCCTGAACGAGACCATCCGGGCCCTCTATTTCCACGTGCCCATGTGGTTTGGGATGGTGACGCTATTTCTCATTTCCGTGGTCTACTCCGTTCTGTATCTGGTCAATCCCTCGGTCGCGCTTGATCGCAAAGCCGTGGAATTCGCCAACGTGGGCCTGGTTTTTGGCATTTTGGGCATGCTCACGGGCATGTTGTGGGCCAACTATGCCTGGGGTTCCTTCTGGCATGGCGATCCAAAACAAAACGGCGCCGCCATCGCCCTCCTGGTCTACCTGGCCTATTTCATCCTGCGGGGCTCGGTTGAAAATGAAGAACAAAAGGCCCGCCTCAGCGCCGTCTATAACATTTTTGCCTTTGCGGCCATGATCCCGCTCATATTCATCATTCCCCGCCTCAACAGTTCCCTGCACCCCGGCAGCGGCGGCAACCCGGGTTTCAACATGTACGACCTCGACAACCGCATGCGCATGGTTTTCTACCCGGCGGTGATCAGCTGGATCCTCATCGGCATCTGGGTGACGACGCTGCGGGTGAGAATGCGGGCCATCGAAGATAAAATTCACGACTTAGAAGATGAAAAAACTCATTAGCAGCCTCCTGGGCCTCATTTTGATGGCCCTCAGCCTTTCCGCAAACGCGCAAACCGACGTGCCCATGGCCGACGGCCTCCGCTCCGAAGGCAAGATCTATGTGGTGGTCGCCATTATCCTTATTGTGTTGGCAGGACTGATCACGTACCTCTTTTTGATGGATCGCAAAGTGAAAAAGCTGGAAGATCTTCTCGCTGACAAAAATCACTCAACCAAATAGGGCGGCCTCCGTATTTCAGGTAAAAAATTACCTGAATTTCTTGTCGTTTGTGGCTAATTTTGCCCGGACTTTTGAAGGGAACGCTTTATGAAAAAATCACACATTCTCATCCTGGTGGTCATTGCCGTCGCAATCGGCATCATTGTTTCCACCTCCAACGACGCCAGCACCTACGTCGGCTTTGACGAGGCGCTCAGCTTGTCTACTTCCGGCAACAAAAAAGACATCCACGTGGTGGGCGAGTTGAAGAAGGATGACGAAGGCCATGTGATCGGCATCACCGAAGGCGCCGACCGGGTGTCCTTCTCCTTTGTGATGATCGACGACACCGGCAAGGAACAGCGCGTGAACTACAACCAACCCATGCCCGCCGATTTTCTGCGTTCCGAAAAAGTGGTGGTCATCGGCAGCTATCACGGCACAGATTTCAACGCCAGCAAGATCCTTCTCAAATGTCCTTCCAAATACCAGGAGCAAAAGATCAATGTTTGATCGGCTCCAACTGCCGTCAGCTAGTGCCGGCCCCGCTCGCATCACACCCACACCCTTCATTTCGCGCCCAGCGGATCGTCCACTAAATCAGCCAGCATGCATTACCTGATCGGTGACCTGGGTCACCTTTTTGTTATCACCTCTTTCATCACTTCGCTTGTCACGGCCTTTGCCTACTTCAAGGCCACCACCGTCAACGACCTGGAGAAAAAGACCTTGTGGCTGCACAACGGGCGGACCGGTTTCTATCTGCATGCCGCTGCCGTGGTGGGCATCTGCGTCACGCTGTTTGTCATCATCTCCAATCATTACTTCGAATATCATTACGCCTACAACTACTCCGATCGCAAGCTGCCCGTCTACTACCTCATCTCCACATTCTGGAACGGCCAGGAAGGCAGCTTCATGCTGTGGTTGTTCTGGCAGGCTATGCTGGGGCTCGTCCTCATCCACACCAACAAATTCTGGGAAGCGCCGGTCATGACGGTGTTTGCCCTGGTGCAGGCGTTCCTGGCCTCGATGATCCTGGGGGTGGTCATTCCAGGGCTTGGATCCAAGATCGGAAGCTCGCCTTTCATTTTGTTGCGCGACGCCATGCACGAAGCTCCCATATTCATGGCCCAACCCGAGTTTGTGCCAAAGGATGGGAACGGTCTCAATCCACTGCTGCAAAACTATTGGATGGTCATTCACCCGCCCACACTCTTCCTGGGCTTCGCCACCACGCTGGTACCGTTCTCATTTTGCATCGCGGGACTTTGGCTGAAAAAATACCAGGACTGGATCCGTCCCGCATTGCCGTGGGCGTTGTTCAGTGGCGCCGTGTTGGGACTGGGCATTCTTATGGGTGGTTATTGGGCCTATGAGACCTTGAACTTTGGTGGCTATTGGAATTGGGATCCGGTAGAGAATGCGATATACGTTCCGTGGTTGATCCTCGTCGGCGCCATACACACCATGATCACCTACAAAAACAGCGAGACTGCCTTGAAGGCCTCCATCATCCTGGTGATCACCACCTTCATCCTCATTCTTTACGCCACATTCCTCACCCGCAGCGGCGTGCTCGGCGATGCGTCCGTGCACTCCTTCACCGACCTTGGTCTTTCGGGTCAGTTGCTCATCTATCTTTTCTTTTTCCTGATCGCCGCCGTGGCGTTGTCCATAGTCCGCTGGCGTGAAATTCCTTCTTCCGAGAAAGAAGCTTCGACCTACTCCCGTGAGTTCTGGATTTTCATCGGCGCTGTAACCTTGTGCCTCATGGGCTTCCAGGTATTGTTGCCCACCTCCATTCCCGTTTGGAACAAGATCCTCCACGGCATGGGCATCACTTCAAATCTTGCCATCCCCGGCGATCAGATCACGTTCTATTCCCGGTTCCAGCTGTGGTTTGCGGTAGTGGTAGGGTTGCTTTCGGGTGTCGGACAATTTTTCTGGTGGAAGAAGATCGACAAGGATCAACTCAAAAAAGAACTGACCGTCCCGGTGCTGATCACCCTCATTATTTTTGCCCTGATCGTGACCATCGGACAAGTCTACACCTACACCTACGTGATCCTCACCCTGGCCGGCGTTTTCACGGTGGTGTCGAACACAAAAATTCTTTTTTCCTTGTTGAAGTCCAGTCCCGGTCTTTCGGGCGGAGCCGTGGCCCATATGGGTGTCGGCATGATGCTGTTGGGCATTATGTTTTCCGCCGGCTATTCGAAGATCGTTTCGCTGAACAACACGGGCATGCGCATCTCGAATGAATTCAGCGAAGATTTCAACCGCGACAATCTCCTCCTCTTCGTAAACGAACCCCGCACCATGTGGGGATACGACATCGAGTTCCTCGGCGAACGCCTGGAGCCGCGTCATCACGGTGGCTATATACGCAAAAGCGATGTGATGCCCACCGGCGACAGGGATCTTGTGGTTGCCAGACGCGACTTCACCGCCAACGGAACAACCTTCAAAGCCAACGACACGATCGACATCCACGGAGAGAATACATTCTATGAAATTCAACTCCGGAAAAACGGTCGCGCCTATACGCTCTATCCCCGCGCGCAGATAAACCCGGAAATGGGCGGTCTTTTGGTTTCGCCTGATATTTACAGAACCGTGTCGGCCGATCTCTACACCCACGTGTCGTCCGTCATGAAACCTTCGGAAGGAGAACAGTGGAGCAAGCTGGAGGAAACGAAGGTGAAGATCGGCCAACAATTCTACGCCAACGACTATGTCTGCGTGCTGGATTCGATCGACCGCGTTTTTGACGTAAACGGTGTCCACCTCAATCCCGAAGACGTGGCCGTGAAAGCCAAGATCCGCATCCGCGGCGAAAAAGGTGACTACTATGCTGAGCCCATTTTCCTGATCAAAGATAAAATGGCGGGCCGCATCCCCGACGAGGTGGCCGACCTTGGCCTGCGCATCACCTTGCTGAACATCCACCCCGAAACCAACGAATTCGCATTGGGCATCAACACCCGCCAAAAAGATTGGGTGGTGATCAAGGCCCTGGAGAAGCCCTACATCAACCTGCTTTGGCTCGGCACCCTGGTGCTGATGGGCGGCTTCGGCATTGCCATGACGCGCCGCGTGCGCGAATTCCGGAAGATGAAAGCCAAAGGCTTCGAATAAGCGTCCATCCCAAACTATTCAAAATCAACGCCCGCGCCGTCCACAGTGACGATGCGTTTCGCTGTCGCCAGCACAATCCGTTGCTGTGCGATTTGTTCGCCGTTGTTGGAAAAGGTTGGATTTTGCGAAGGGCTTTCCTTATTTTCCCTAAACCATTAACCGACCTATGAAGAAAATCCTCACCACCGTGTGCCTATGCGCGTCGCTCTTCGCCGTGGCGCAGAAAACCAAAACGGAAGTCGCCAAAGCCATCGATTCCAAATATCAAACCTACTCCGGCGTGGCCAAACAGATCTGGGACTTTGCCGAGGTGGGCTACAAGGAAGTTAAAAGTTCGGCCCTGCTCCAGGAAACCCTTAAACAGGCAGGCTTCAAAGTAGAAAGCGGCATCGCCGGCATACCCACCGCTTTCGTGGCCAGCTACGGCTCCGGCAAGCCGGTGATCGCCATCCTGGGAGAATACGACGCCTTGCCCGGTATTTCGCAAGACGCTGTGCCCGAGAAAAAAACCATCGACGGAAAAACCGCCGGCCATGCGTGTGGCCATCACTTGTTCGGCACGGCTTCGGCAGCGGCCGCGATCGAAGTAAAGAACTGGCTCATCGCCAACAAAAAAGCAGGCACGCTGCGATTCTATGGCACACCCGCCGAGGAGGGCGGTTCCGGAAAAGTATACATGGTCAGAGAAGGCCTCTTCAACGATGTTGACGTCGTGCTCCATTGGCACCCCGGCGACGGCAATACGGCATCCACCGGCGGCTCGCTGGCCAATAAAAACGGCAAGTTCAGATTCTATGGCATTGCCTCACACGCCGCAGCCTCTCCCGAACGCGGCCGCTCGTCGCTGGACGCCGTGGAAGCCATGGACGTCATGGTAAACATGATGCGCGAACACGTGCCCCAGGAAACCCGCATTCACTACGTGATCACCCGCGGTGGCGAAGCCCCCAATGTGGTGCCCGCTTACGCCGAAGTATACTATTACGTACGCCATCCCAAACGCGACGACGTGAAGGCGATCTGGGAACGTATTGTGAAAGCTGCACAAGGTGCTGCACTCGGCACCGAAACACGCATGGAAGTGGAAGTAACGGGCGGGGTATACAACATGCTTCCCAACGAGACGCTGGCGCACATTATGGACAAAAACCTGCACGCCACCGGCGGCTACACCTATACCCCGGAAGAAAAAGAATTCGGCACCAAGATCCAGCAAACCTTCACCGGCACCATCCCGAAACTGGAGAGCTCCAACGAGATCGAGCCCTTTAAAATTGTGGAAGGCCCCGCCTCCACCGACGTTGGCGATGTGAGCTGGGTGGTCCCAACGGTTGGTCTATCCACGGCAACCTGGGTTCCGGGCACGGCCGCACACAGTTGGCAGGCAGTCGCCGCCGGCGGCACCAGCATTGGCTTCAAGGGCATGATGGTAGCAGCCAAGACGCTTGCGTTTACGGCGATGGATTTATTTGATTCTCCTGCGGTGATTGAAGAATCCTGGAAAGAGCTAAGAAAAAGAAGGGGGGAAAATTTTAAATATGAAGCCCTGATTGGCGATCGCAAACCGGCGTTGAATTACCGGGATTGATCTTCCCAATCTTAAGCATTCATCAATCTTTCGATGAGGTCATCCACGCTGATGCCCTCCGCTTCTGCTTTGAAATTGCGGACGATGCGGTGGCGCAGCACGGGCTTGGCAATGGCCCGGACGTCTTCGATGTCGGGTGAATATTTGCCGTTGAGGATGGCGTTGCATTTCGAGCCCAGCACCAGGTATTGAGAAGCACGCGGTCCGGCGCCCCACTCCAGGTAGTCGTTGGCGATGGCCGAGCCGCCGGTCACGCCAGCGCGCGTTTTGTTGGCCAATCCCACGGCGTACTCAATAACATTGTCGGCCACGGGCACGCGACGGATGAGGTGTTGGAAATAAGCGATCTCTTCGCCGGATAACACTTTGCTGATCTTCTTGGGCTCGTCGGATGTGGTAGCTTTCACTACCTCAACTTCATCCTTGAACGATGGATAGGTGAGCTTGATATTGAACATGAAACGGTCCAGCTGCGCTTCCGGTAGCGGATACGTTCCTTCCTGTTCGATGGGGTTTTGGGTGGCCAGCACAAAGAATGGCCGGGGCAGGTCGTAGCGCGTGCCGGCGATGGTCACCGAATATTCCTGCATCGACTCCAGCAGGGCGGCTTGTGTTTTGGGTGGCGTTCGGTTGATCTCATCGGCCAATATGATGTTGGCAAATACCGGGCCTCGCACAAATTTAAAATTGCGCTCGCGGTCCATGGTCTCCGCGCCGATGATGTCGGAGGGCATGAGGTCGGGCGTGAATTGGATGCGCTTGAACTCCAGGTCCAGGGCCAACGCGATGGTCTGCACCAGCAACGTTTTCGCCAGCCCGGGCACGCCTACCAGCAAAGAATGTCCCTGGCAAAAAATGCCGGTCAGCACTTGCCGCACGACCTCATCCTGGCCAATGACGACGGTGGAAATTTCTGCTTTGAGTTTTTTATAGGCTGCGGCCAGGGCGTCGGCCGCTTCTACGTCAGAAGAAAATTGTATCATCGTCGCTCGTCTAATAGTCCACAATTATCGTAGGTCGGGTCGATGTTGATAAACACATCGGTCCGTGCTTTTTGAAACCACTTTTGTAAAATCTTATCTTTTTTCTCAGCCAACGTGGCGTTTTGAATTTTTGTCCAGTCTTGCTCCAGCGAGGCCTCGTGGGGCGCTACCCGGCCTTTGTAGAACAAAATGCGTACGGCGTCTTTGCCGTCGTCGGTCCGGTAGGCAATGGGTTGCGAGATCTCTCCCACGGTCATGGAATCGAGCTTGAAGAAAATAATGGGGTCCAGTTCATCTACCGTGAGGCGCGTGCCTCCTTCGCGGTCGCTAAAGAATCCGCCGTTGCCTTTGGTGGGCACGTCGTCCGAAAACTCCTTGGCGGCTTTCTGGAATTTGATACTGTCGTTTACGATCAGCGTTCGGATGCTGTCGAGGTAGCGGGTGGCATTCTGAAGATCTTTTGTCGATGGCTTTGGCGAAACGAGGATGTGGCGCGAGTTGTATTCGCTTCCACGACGCTCGATCAGTTGCATGATGTGTATGCCAAACGGTGAGCTGAAGGGCATCGAGATCTCGTTGGGTTTGAGTTTGAAGGCCATAGCTTCATACTCCGGCACCATGCGGCCACGACCCGACCAACCCATTTCGCCCCCGTTCTGGATCACGCTGGGGTCGTCGGAATATTTGCGGGCTAACTCGGCAAAATTTTCGCCGGCCAATATCCGCTTGCGGATATCCATGAGCTCGCCCTTGGTAATATTTTTTTGTGCTTCGCTCACCTTGGCAATGCGCACGATCTGTGCTACCTCTACTGAGGCAGAGATATAGGGTAAGCTGTCTTTCGGGATCTTGGAAAAAAAGCGTTTCACTTCCGATGGGGTAACGGCCACGCCCTTGGTCATTTCTTCTTCCATTTTGGAAACGATCATTTGCTCGCGCACTTGCTCCCGCAATTCCAGCTTCACTTGTTCGAGGGTTTTGCCATACAATTCCTCCAGGTCATTGACCGACCGGCCCGATTGCGATATGATCATGTCCATGCGGTTCTGCGTGTTCAGATCCACTTCGCCATCCAACACCACCACGGAGTCGATCTCGGCTTTGGCCAGCATGAGTTTGTTGCGCACCAACATGGCCAGGTATTGGCATTTCGCTTGTGGCGAGGGGCTGCCTCCGTTGGTCACGTAGTCCTGGTAGGCTTGCTCCAGTTCCGATTTGGTCACGATGTAGTTGTCTACTTTGGCAATGATCTTGTCGACGACAAAGCTGTTGCTTTCACCGGTACTCTCTCCTCCCGTGGTGCTTTCGCCTCCGGTCGGGGTCTCGCCGGTGGCAGGCTCCTGTGCAAAGGCGGCACTCATGGCCAAACACGCCATCACTACCAGCCCTGCAAATTTTATGTTCCGTACGCTCTTCATATCAATTAAAAATCTCAAACTCATTGTGATCTTGTCCTTCCTTAAACACTTCGTCTTCCAGTTGTTTGGCCAGCTCCACTTTGCGTTTGTTGAGGATGATGTTTTGAATATCATCCTTCACAAATTCCAGTGGCGACACATTATCGGAGATCCTGTACTGACCCACCTTCAGAAAATATAAAAACGTCTCGTCCGACATTTCATAGTAGGGGTTCGATTTCAGGAACTGGATCTTGTTGGGGATCTCCGCCAGCGGAGAGTTCTTCACCAGGTCGTCAAACACCACCCACGTGGAGTCCGATATGTGATAGGCCGACGAGAAGCTGAGGCAATACGACTTCAGCTCCCGTTTGTCCTTATCCTTTTGGGAATAGATCAACTCCTTGATCTTCGCCGTGCGCGGTGCGTTCTTCGGTACTTTGATGAACACGCCCTGCACAATGTTTTGTTTCAAAATAAAATTATCAATGTTGGCCTTGTAGTACGCCGCGATCTCATCGGGTGCAACGATGGTATCGAGGTGTTGCTTCACGTAGTAGGTCTGGTATTCGTATGCAATGATG
>CBIHQM010000004.1:0-40566 GCA_966211885.1 uncultured Chryseolinea sp. | reverse complement strand
ACGGATTCCGTCAAGATTTTTAACGTAATTCAATAGTCTCTGATAAAGTGTACAAAAAAGGGTTAATACCCACAAAGGTATTAAAATGAGAGCAAAAAAAAGACCTACCTCGTTTTTGAGGTAGGTCTTTCAAAAAGACATGCTTAGTATTTGACGAACTTCTTCAGCTGCACTTTTCCGTCAGGGTATACCAGTTTGATAAAGTATACCGAATTCTGGAAGCCGCTGCCCTGGAGGTCGACGGTGAAGTTGGACGACACTTCGTCGTTGGCGTACGTGCCTTCCTTCATCACTTTACCCATGGCATCCACGATCGAGTAGCGAACATCACCGATCGAAGAATCGAGCGTTTGAACGTTCAGCTCGCGTTGCGCAGGGTTAGGATAGAGCAACACCGAAGGGTTGGATTCTCCGTAGCGCACTTCGCGCATCGTACCACTGGTATTGGTTCTGCCACCGGCTACACCCGACTTACGGTCGTCCGTAGGATAGGCTTCGATCACGATGGCGTTGAGGATCGACCAGGGTGATCCGAGGGCTTCTTGCACCTGGATCTTCACTTCGCTGTTCTGATCGGGTTGAACGCTGCGGATATAGCCCACATTCGAGATGTTCTGATCCTGGCGGTTTGCCACCGTTCTGTCGCCGATAGAGAAGTTGGTGGTCACGTTCAGCTGCACGTCGATGGCGCCCATGAAGCCGAAGTTATAGTTGAATCCTTGATCCAAACCTTCCACGGTCAGCTTGCCGATACCGTTGTAGGCGTTGGTGTAGTAGAAGCTCTTCAACACCTTGTCGGGGAAGATACCGGAGTCATTGCCAGTCGACATACCCCAGTCGTTCATACCTTCCATGGCTTCCTCGAAGCGGAGGCGCAGACCCGTTTGTTTACCCAACTCATCTCTGAGGTTGAAGAACACGTCGTTGTCTACCGCCAGGCGGCTCAAGTTGTTCCAAGGTGCCGGTGCATCGTAAGCGGCTACACCGTTCACGTTGATGTACACTGCGAAGGCTACCGTTCCGGCGCTGGCCGTGTTGCTGTAGGCGGTGAATCCGCTCGGGATCGCTGCTCTAACTTTGTAGTAGTATTTCTTGCCGTTGGTGGCACCGGTGTTGTCGGTATAGGTCGCTACGTCAGGGCCGGTGGTACCGATCAGTGAGTACACGCCGTCTGCTGATGTGGTCGAACGATACACCTGGAAGCCGGTTTCCGTAGGCGAGTTGTCGGACCAGTTCAGGATGATGTTGGTCTTCGAATTTCCGGAAGCCGTCAGGTTCGTCGGTGCAAAGCCGGAAGGATCGATGGCCACGGCTTCGATGATCAAACCGTTGATATAACCCACCGTAGCGTCGCCGCCCTTGGTGATGTCGATGGTCACTTCGCCGCTGGCGTTGGTCACCACGTCGGTGATCACGGCCAGGTTGGAGGTGTTGCCTTGTACGTTTACAGAGGACGTACGTGCGCCGATCGTGAACACGGTGCTACCGTTGTTGATGATCGAACCGTTGTTGCTGAAATTACTGCTGGCAATGAACTTGAACGTGTACTTGTTCAGCTTATCCAGACCAGACACTTTCAGTTTAGCAGCATCCGGTGCATTGAAGGCACCGAACCAGTAGTATTCTTGCAGTACGGCATCGGGCACTACACCGGAGTTTGTTCCGGTCACGGCACCTTCGCCATATACACCACCAAATGAAGAGAGCAAGGTCACGCTCACGTTGCGGTTCACGCCACCTTCATCTTTCAGGTTGGCGAACACATCGTTGATCACAGGAGCCTTGTTGGCATTGTTCCAAGGCGCTGCGGCCACCGAGTTCTGGTTGAAGTTCAAGTCTATTCTGTACACCAGGGTCTCGCTCACCGTTACCGTAACATCTTTCGAGGATGTGGCACTCTTATTATCCGTAGCGGAAACCGTGAAGGTGAACACACCCAGGTTAGCCGAAGTAGGATTGAAGGTGATGGTACCGGTGGTCGGCGTGGTCTGCTGATACGTTGCGAACGAAGGCAGGTTGGTCACGGCCATGGTGAAATTATTTGCAGGAAGATCGGTTGCGGAAACCGTGATCGAAGACTGCACACCGCGGGTCAGCGCCAGGTTGCCGTTGATCGTGATCTTCGGTGCGAGGTTAGGCACACTGATCGAATCGAGGTTCGAATAAGGAGACGTTCCGATATCGTTGAACGCTCTTACTTGATAGTAGTATTTCGTGTCTTCCGTCAGGCTGGCGTCGGTATACGACGTGCTGTTGGCAGCCACAGGCGATGCGTTGATCTTGGTATAGGTACCGCCCTTAGTCGTCGAGCGGAATACGTCGAAACCAGTTTCGTTGAACGGTGCATCGATCCAGGTCAGCTTCGCTTCGTTGTTCGGTGTGAGGGCAATATCCAATGCGCGGGGAGCGGCAGGTGTCGTTCCGGCTTGGTATTGAGACTCTACAATAAGAGCGTTCAGGTAACCTACTTGCGACGCGCCATCTTTGCTCATCGTGAAGGTCACAGAACCGTCAGCCGCAGGGGTCACACCATTAATGATCGCCAGGTTGCTGGTGTTGCTCTGTGCATTCACAGCCGAGGTCAGCGCTCCGATCGTGTAGCGGGTTGTACCGTTATCCGGCACACCGGTCCACTTGCTGGAAGCGAGGAATTTGAAGGCATAGGTCATAGCAGGATTCAAACCTGTCACCTTCACGTCTACCGTGTTCGGCGCTCCGAAGATACCGAAGTAATAGTAGTCGCTCAGGACGTTGTCGGGAACCACACCGGAGTTGTTGCCGGTCTGGGTACCTTCGAACCAGGTGTTCCATGCTGTGGTTTGGAAAGCCAATCCCGCGGTGGTTGTTGCACCGGTATTGTTTTTCAGACCTGTAGTGGTCAGTCCGGTAATGTTGTTCCAAGGTGCATTCGCATTGGTAGAGTACACCAAGTTCATCGAGATCGACGAATTGGGGTTCACATCCAATACGGTCACTTTAAAGGTTCTGGATGACTCCCCTCCTACGTTGTCCTTCACCTTTACGGTCAGGTTATATTCACCGGAGTGGATATAGCCAGGGTTCAGGGTTACGGTTCCGGTTCCGAGCGCATCGTTTGTCAACGTTGCGAACGAAGGGAAGTTCACCGCGGTCCAGGTCAGGTTTGCCGTGCCGGCGTCAGACGTTGCTGTGATGGTCACAGCGCTGTTAGAACCTTCGTTCACCGTTACATCGGTCACAGGAACGATGGCGGGTACGTCTTTGTCGGTTACGGTAATTTTGAATGTGGTGGTATCCTTGCCGTTGTGCTGGTCAGCAACAATGATGCGGACGTTCGGATACTGGCCAAGGTTGCCGATGAGTGGCGCAAGGGCCAGGGTACCGGTGCCATCACCTTGGTCGGAGAAGGTAGCCCAGCTTCCGGGAAGTCCTTGTGCAGTCAAGGTCAACGGCTCGTGATCATCGTCTTGCGAGATGACACTCAAGCTCAGGGTCTTGCCATATTTCACAGTAATGTCGGCTACGTCGGTGATCACCGGTTTGGTATTCAGGGTGGCAGCGCTAACAATCGGTGTGGAGTTGCTTCCGCCTACGCCAACAGCCGATACTTTATAATAGTATGTTTCATTCGGGAACAAGCCAGCATCCAGGAACGAGTTGGTGTTCGGTGCCAGGGTCTTGAACAACACGAAGTTGGTGTTCACGTGCACGGAACGATACAGTTCGAATGCGGTTTCCGTTGTGCTGGCATCCGTCCAGGATACTTGAATAGAAGACTTCGAAAGCGGAGTAGCCGCTAAGCTGGTCGGCGCTGCAGGGGCAGCGGGCAACGCAGGCGTTGTGGCGTTTATTTCATCCTGGGTCAATACGCCAGCCGGGATCACGGCCTTTGCAATATTGGGACCTTGCCAGCTCACGTTCAGTGAGGCTCCACCGGAGAGCTGTCTGTAGGCGACCACGATGTCGTGTGCACCTGCCGTCAGGTTATTGATTGTAGCTGACTTTTCAACACTGACTTGAGTGTCATTCGATACGCGCAGCACGCCGTCGATATAGAGCATACTACCGTCGTCCGAAGTGGTGTAGAAGGTATAGTTACCGGTAGTCGGTATGTTGATCTTGCCGACCCACTGGAATGCATAGTTGGTCGTGCGGTTGCGCACCGTCAGGTCGAAGGTCGAAGACGTGCCGGTTTTGACCGGTGTCAACGAGTTGATCGTATTGAGATTGGACAAGGTCGCCTCGTAGTATGAGTAGGACAGGCTCCTTGCAATTTCATTTGACAAATTAGACTCACCGTAACGGCCGATGGCTTTGATACGGTAGAAATATTTTGTTGCCGGTGCAACGGTCTTGTCGCTGAACGATGTGGTGTTGGCCGGGATCGTGCCAACCGTAGCATAAGGACCTGCCGTGTTGGTGGCTCTGTATAGTTGGAAGCCTGTCTCGTTCGAGCTGTTGTCTGTCCAGGTCAGGTTGATCTGGTTGAAGGCAACGGCTTGAGCAGCCAACTGAGTAGGAGGCGCAGGAGCTGCACCAGGCATCACGAAGTTCGAAGCGAAGGCGCTATTCGGGATCAACTGACGGGTCGTGATACCGGTAGGCGTGTTGCTCCAATACACTTGCATGGTCATTCCACTGGTGGCCTGGAAGTAGGTGATCACGATCGGATATTGACCGGGAGCCGCAAAGGTCTTGGTGCCCGAACGATAGCGCACACCGTGCGAGCCATCGTTGTTCACAACCTGGTAGGTAGAACCGTAGCCACCGATGTACAGTTTGCTGCCATCATCGGAGTAAGTTTCAAAAGTATAGGTACCGGCCGCGGTGATGTTGATCATCCCTTCCCAGTACATCGCATAGTTCGTAGTCAAACCGGATACGCTGAGGTCGACGTTGGGGGTGTTACCGATCTTGATCGGTGTGATGGCGTTGAAATCCACCGGGAGGTTAGTCCAGGTGCCAGCGTATACCTTGGAGTTAAGACCGTTGTTGACGGCAGGGGCAGTCACCTGGTTGCTTTCGGTAGAGCTGTTTCCGGTTACGTCTCTGGCCTTCACAGTAAAGTTGTACACTTCACCAGCGGTGAGGTTGAATACGGTGCCTTGCACATCGTTTACA
Source organism: uncultured Chryseolinea sp. (assembly GCA_966211885.1). Classification (GTDB taxonomy): domain Bacteria; phylum Bacteroidota; class Bacteroidia; order Cytophagales; family Cyclobacteriaceae; genus Chryseolinea. Next base: position 35,466 of record CBIHQM010000004.1, on the reverse strand, counting down.
GCCAATACCTTCACGCCATTCTTGTAGATGTCGTAGCGGTATACGCCCACATCATCCGTTGCCGCAGTCCACGACAAAGAAACTGAAACGGGGCTGGTTCCGGTAATGGTCAGGTTCGTAGGAGCCGTCGGAGGAGTGGAATCCACTTTCGTGGCAACACCAATAGTCGGCGACACAGGACCTGCAGACGAAGCGTTGATAGGTCTGACAAGGTAATAATACGTAGTGTTCGGCGTCAAGCCCGTGTCAACAAAAGAGTTGGCGTTGGCAACGGTCGTGGTGATGAGACTAAAAGGACCGGTAATCGTAGGACCTCTGTAGATCTCAAAGCCGGTCTCATTATTTAAAGGCGTAGGGTTATCGCTCCACGCCAGGGTAATTTGCGTTTGCGTATTGGCATAGCCCAGGAAACCGCTGATGCCATCCGGCTTGTTAGGACCGTTGGCGTTCACTACCGTGAATGCGGGCGATTCCACACTGGAGCAACCGTTCTGTTCAGTAACGACAGCTTTATACGTTCCTACAGTAGCAGTGGAAAATACCTGGGTGTTGGCCACCACGGCATTGGTTGCCGCATTCTTCCAAACATAAGCGGTATAACCATCGGGCTCTTGCAGCGACGTGGTAGTGGATCCATCAGGGGCGGGCAACACGATGGTCTTACCCGGTGTGGCGGTGATGGCTGGCGTATAGGTAGGAGGCTTTGTGCCTACAACAACCGGTGTAGCCCAATCGGACCAAACACCGCGGTTCTTGATGCGGCCCGTGTACGAACCAAATGCCGTAGCCGTAATTTTAAAGGCTGTTGCTCCGGGTATGGTCACGCCATCCTTCTGCCATTCGTAGGCATCGAACCCGGGTGTGAAGCACATGGTTACTGAGGTGGGTGCGCCGGGGCACAGTAGATTCCTATTAAAGAGTACTAAGATCTCATTTTTCTTGTGGGATAAAAACCAGGGGAAGAAGTCAGCGCGGTTATACATGGCATCCCATGTACCGTGGCCTACGCCGAGTAAATAGAAGTATTCCAGGTGACCGCCGTTAGTGTTGAACCAGTCAACGATAGTTTGCGTCCATCCCGGGTTAGGGTTGTTGTCTCTTTCACCTTGCGACTGGCGCAGGGGCATGTAAAGCATTTTCTCTTGCTTGGCATCATCGTTGGAAGCCGACATGGGGAACGCCGCCGCGATCAGGGTCGGGTTAGCGATGGTGAACTTCCAGGTATCGCCACCACCACCAGACAAACCGTGGATGTAGATGCGGTTGACGTCGATGGGCACCGTAGCAATCAGTTTTTCAACTTGTGCTTTGATTTGGTCCAGCGTCGAGGATTGTTCATAAAACAGAAAACCAGGGAACTTGCCCGAGAGCACTGCATCCCTGTGGATCTGACCACCATGTTTCAACTGGTTGTTGTTATCGGTACCCGCCTCCCCTGCACCGTGCAGAAAGATGATCATCGGATACTTTTTACCGGGTTCTGAGAACGTCCAGGTTTTGGTCGCTGCGGTATACGTCACCCCATTGGGCGGCATAAATCGAAACCATCGACCTTGATAAATGAACGGCAAGAACGGCGAGGTGTCCCAATTGGTGCCCACTTGCTGATAACCCCAATTTTCAAGGGCATTGTTATCGCGTGGGCCTGTAGGAAAAGGGACTGACTGGGAAAAGACTGAAAGTGTAACCAACAGTAAGGCCACAACTAGAGCCAGGGACTTTTTCATAAAGGGTAATAGATTAAAGATTAACTATAGACAGCCGACAAAAGCACAGCACGAAATTAAAAATATTACCATAACGGACAAAAATATTACATAGTATTTTTTTTGTCTTTTTTAACTAACCGCCAAATTCGGCTATTTAAAGGGGTTTGAAAGTATTTTTTTACTTTAGTGGTTACTTTTTTGAGTCAAAAAACCTCATTAAAGTACTTCTTCAAGCTTTACGCCGATGACCTGTTCGAGGTCAAACTTCGATTTATCCCAGTCGCTTTTTGCGGTTGCCTCCTGGATCTGAACGTCGCGAAATACCCGCTGGGCGCTCACATATTCCTCCAACGTGGCAGCCCCATCGCTGAATTTCTGCTCTATCGTGTTGACTCTCAGCTTGAAATCGTCCAATTCTTCCTTCCGGATGCGCCAAACGATCTCGTTTTTGCGGTATTCACTGTATAACTTCAGCACCCGGGCCCGGATGTCGAGCTTTAACATGTTGGACTGCTCCTGTTTAATGCCCATGCGTTCGCGGGCAGCCTTTTTTTGGTTGGGAAACTCAAAAAACGCTGAAAGGGGCACGTTGAGATAGACGTTGTAACGCGGATAGAAATTGTTGGTCGTCTGCGTAGACCCGGTGATCTGTTTTACGGTAAACTCGTTCAAGTTGCCCTGTGCCCCCAACAAACTGGTCCAACGGGTGGCGGCTATTTTCACCTCGTATTGGGAGGCATTCACGTCGTGCTGGATGGCTTTGACTTCCGGGTTATTCTTCCATGCCAATTGCACCAAACGTTCTTCAATGCTCAGGTTGGTAATGCCGTCGGGCAGAATGATCTTCTTATAATCGATTTGCTGCGCATGGGCGGGGAGACAAAAAACGAGCACTCCAAACGTGAGGATCAGTAGATTTTTCATGGTCAGGGGTCTATTGATAGATGGTAAAGTTATATCGAATTTCAGAATTATAAAGGGCAACACAAAAACCCGTATCAAGCCAAAGTGTTGTAAATATCTTCCACCTGGTGCACCATGTGCTCCACGCTGTGGTTAGCCGTCACATAGCGCAGGGCGTTGCTCGCCATTTTTTCGCGCAGAACCTTATCGCGCACCACGCGGTCCAACGCCTGGCGCAGTTCCTCACCGTTGCCCGGGGTGGTCAGCAAACCGTTCTCGCCGGGCACGATGATCTCTTTCGAGCCATCCACCGCGGTGGCGACGATCGCTTTTTGCATGGCCATCGCCTCGATCACCCCTAGCGGAAGCCCTTCCCACAACGAGGGCAGGCAATACACGTCCATGATGCTCAGCAACGCCGGGATGTCTTTTCTAAATCCTGGCAACACCACATTGGACGCTATGCCCAGGGCTTGGATCCGCTCTTTTACCTGGGGCATCAATTCGCCGTCGCCCACCATCAGCAGTTTCAGGTTGGGGTGGTCCTTTAATAAGGAGGCAAATACCTCCACCATCAGCACGGGCGATTTCTGGTACGTGAATCGGGCAATGAAGCCGATCACGGTGTCGTCGGAGTGGAGGCCGAACTGGTCGCGTAGCCCCTTCGTGTTGGTCTGGGTGGCGAATTTGTTCAGGTCCACGCCGTTCATGATCACGACCGACTTGAAGCCAGCGATCTTGTTTTTACCGGTTTGCTGGTTGGATTGGGATACAGAAATATTGACGCTGGCCCTACGCGTCAGGAAGCCCTCGCTCCAGGCCCGGATGCGCTGCACCAGGGGTCGCTGATTGTCATGGAACGACCATCCGTGGATCGTGTAGAGCAAAGGGATCTTCAAAGCCCGCGACGAACGGAACACATTCGACATGGCCCGTGTGCCATGGGCATGCACCAGGTCGGGTTGGATCTCGCGCAGGAGCGCTGTCACCTTTGGCCATACCCGGAAGTCGAACGGTGTGGTGGTGGGGATCACATGCGTTTTCACCCCCATGCCCTGCAGGGTCTGGATCATCTCTCCTTCCGTGAACGATAACACGACGGGCTCGAACCGCGCCTTGTCCAGGTGCTTCACCACGTCGATGACATGGCTCTCCCCGCCACCTATGGAACCTTGCCGGATGGCTTCAACGATCTTTATGCGCTTCAAAAAACTATTGGGGGTTTACGGGTTGCTGACTTACTTCATCCACTTCTCCATCCACATTTCAAATATCAGCAAATTCCATAATTTTTGGTGATTAACTTTTTTACCCGACAGGTATTGATTGCGCATCGCCAGGATGGGCTCGGCGTTCAACAGGCCTTCGCGGCGGATGCGGCCCTCGTCGAGGTAGTTGAGGAAAAAGTCTTTCAACTCGTTCATGAACCACACCGTGAGCGGGGCAATGAACGGCTTCTTGGGCCGGTCCATCAACTCGCGGGGAATGTGCTTATAAACGATTTGTTTCAGAATATACTTCGTCACCCCGTCGCGTAGCTTCAGGTGCGATGGGAGCCGCGCCACGTACTCGATCACCTTCTGATCGAGGAAGGGCTCTCTTCCCTCCAACCCCACCGACATGGTGGCACGGTCGATCTTCACGAGATTGTTGTCGTTCAAAAACGTTTTGTAGTCGATGCCCAGCATCTTGCTTAAGGCATCGTTGTGGCCGGCGAATTCTTCTTTCAGGTCGAAGAAGGTCTTATAGTCTTTGAATTCTTTTGCCACCAGCCGCTTCACCTCCTGTTGTGGAATGTATTGGCTGATGATGTTCATGGCGTCGGAAGGATCGTTGCTTTGCAAAATATGCTTCATCTTCTCATAACGCGTCGAGAAGTTGTATTGCTGATTGAGCACCGGGATATGATCGGGATTGATGATGCCCATGGTCTTGGCAATGGAGCGTTTCACCCATTGCGGATAGCCATTGGCATATTTTATTGACTGGCTGAATTTGTTATAGCCTGCAAAAATCTCATCGCCACCATCGCCCGAAAGCGCTACCGTCACTTGCTTGCGCGCCAATTGAGACACCAGCACAGAGGGAACGGAAGAGTTATCGGCAAAAGGTTCGTCATAAATATCCGGGAGGTTGGGAATGATATCGAAGGCATCCTTGGGCGAGCAATAGTATTCGGTGTGATCCGTGCCAAGGTGCTTGGCGATCTTCCGTGCATCGGGCGCCTCATCAAACCCGGGAACGTCGAAACCGATGGTGAAGGTCTTCAAGCGATCGGTCCGGTCCTTTTGAATGAGCGCCGCTACGGCCGAGCTGTCAAAGCCGCCGCTAAGTAAAATGCCCACGGGCACATCGGCCACCATGCTATAGTTGAACGACTCGCTCAGGATCTTTTCCGTTTCGCGGATCGCTTCTTCGTCGCCCACGTCCAGCTTCGGTTGGTTATAAGCGTCGACCACATCCCAATATTTATGGAGCTTGATATCGCGGTTGGTCAGCGATATTTCCAGGTAATGGCCGGGCAGTAATTTCTGGGTATGCTTGAAGATACAATGCGGGCCGGGGATGTAGCTGTACTGCAAAAACAGCCCCAGGCTGGCCATATCGACCTCTTTATGAAAGGCCGGGTGCATGTGGAAGGGTTTCAGCGTGGAGCTGAAAAGGAACGTATTGTCTTTGTGATAATAATAGAGTGGCTTCACCCCCACGCGGTCGCGCACCACATACAGCTTCTGTTTTTCCTCGTCATAAAGGGTGAAGGCAAACATGCCGCGGAAGTATTGCAGACACGAAGGTCCCCATTGCCGAAAGGCATACAAGATCATTTCCGTGTCGGAATGGCTCTTGAAGGTGCATCCCTCCTTCTCCAGGCGCTCACGGATCTCCATGAAGTTATACACTTCGCCGTTGAAGGTGATCACCATTTTGCCAACGCGCATCGGCTGGTGGCCCAGCGGCGACAGGTCGAGAATGGAGAGGCGGGTATGGCCAAAGCCGAGGGCAAACCCGGATTGCTCTTCGAAGAACGTTCCGGAATCGTCGGGTCCACGATGATGGAGCGACTGCGTCATTTTCTGCAACACGTCTGCGTTGCTACGCTTGTTGAAATCACAAAAGCCAACTATTCCACACACAGCAATTTCAGATTAGAGGGTTAAGAAAATTAGACATTCTAAAAAGCATACAAAAACAAAAGTCGTGAAAAACTTAAGCAATCGTTTGTTTCTTACTGTTGTCCCACGCACGATTGCTTTGGTCCAGCAGGTCGAGGATCGTTTCGTCCACCGTGTCGTCAAACTTGCGCGCCAGGAAGGCCGGGCTCTCCAGCAACACAGGGAGGTCTTCCTTTTTGAAGATCTTCGGGGTCACGTTGCCTTCCGACCAGTCGATGTGCCGGAGATTATTGAACGTAACTTTCTCACGAAGGTACGAGTTCATGGCGAGAGTATTGAAAATAAATTCATCCGGCGACCAAACGGTTTTCATGTGCCGGATAAACTGGGGGTTATTTTCAATAAACGCCACCGCATGGTCCACAAACCGGTCGGTGGCCGTAAACCAGGCCGACCGCCCAAAGGGCTCCAGGCCGGGAAAGAATCCGCGCCTGGGGATAAACCGGTTGATCAGGTTTTCTAATCTATACCGGCCTTTTATTTCCCACTCAATCAAATGATAGCGCTCATAGCGATGATAGGCCTGGGGCCACGAGGGCATGTCGTAGATCTCGAAGAACTCGGTGCCATACGAAGCTTTCAAAAATTCATAGAACGCCTGTGTCGATTTCACGGGATAGTCCTGCCCGCTCATGACGTTAAAATATTGAAAGGGCTCTCTGGCCTTCGCCAAGGCAAACGCATCGAGCACTACCTGCACAAACCCATAGCCGGCATACACAAGCCTGCGCCGGATGGGCATGAGCGTTACGTGCGGGAGTTCGTTGAATTCGCCCGCATAGGGACAACGCACGTCCAGGTGCACAAAGTGATGGAAGTGGTGCGCATCGTATTGCTTCATCAGGCGCAATACCTGCTTGGGATTTTTATGGGCAACAACAATATTGGCAATCCGCACGCGATCGTGTTTAGGGGTACTTATTGTTTTTTTACTTCGCCGGTTTCACCTTTTCGATAGCCTCCAGAATGAGCTCGGCATTTTTCTTCCACGTATGCTCCAGGGCGAAATCGCGGCGGGCGGCAGCCTTGGCGGCGTTGTTCTCGGCGATCGCTTTCGGGATCAAAGTTACATAATCGTCGACGCTTTCACCAAGGTAAACGTGCTCGCGGAACGGATTCATGGCGTGCGTTTTGGTGGCCACCACGGGCTTGCCCGCGGCCAGGTATTCGTCGACCTTGCGGGGATAGTTACCGATGGTGATCTCGTTCATGGCTTGGGGATTGATGGTCACGTCGACGCCATAGAGAAACGCCGGCAATTCGGCAAAATCCTTCTTGCCGAGGAAATACACATTCTTCAATTGGTGCAAGGCGCTTTGCTTGAAGGTCTCGTCCTCGATGCCGATGAACACAAAACTGTAGTCGGGCATTTTTGTAGCGATGCCTTCAATGAGGCTGATGTCGAGACGCTCGGCGTTGATGGCCCCCATGTAGCCCACGATGGGACCGGGGATGTCCTTCAACATCGCGTCGATGTCGGTTTGGGGTGGACGGGTCAGAAAATGCGTGACGTCACATCCCTGGCCCACATAGTAGCTGTGCTTGTTAAATTCCGCCGCATAGTCCGACAGGTATTCGGAGTTGGCCACCACCACATCGGCCGACTGGATGAGCGAAGGTTCTACTCTGCCCACATGAAGTTTCCAATACTTCATGGCCGAAAGCTTATCGCGCAGGTAATACACATATAACGATGGCTTCACCAGTTCTTTTATGGTGAGACCGTTGTAGACCTCATTGTCGTTGATGATAATAAATTCATCAAAGCCGATCTGCTTCACCGCCCGGAGAATGGACTTGGAAAATCGTTTGTTGTTCACCCCATTCACCAGGTTGAACAAGGAGGCAGACTTCACCTGGTTCACCGATTCCAGTATCTCCTGCGGAATATAGTGCCACAGGTTCTCCCCTACCTGCTTGAGGAGGTTGCCGGATTTTATCCGCTCCTCCACTTCCTTCACAAAGGGCTTGTCGCGTTTCAGCCAGCGGTCTTTGCGCTTCAGGGGTGTGTCTATATATAAGACGCGGTGGTTGTGTTTGGCGAGCTCATAGCTGAGGTCCTTGATGTTTGCTCCATAATTGATGTTCCAGGGCGACAGGCTGAAGATGACAAAATTGTAGGGCATGTTATTTTTTTCTTGAGATAAAACCCCGGATATGGCCGGGGGCCGTTTTATAGAATTCCACCAGCTCCTTGCCCGTGCGCAAGAGGCTTATGCCCATTTCGCGCCGGAGCAACACTTGGCTGACTACAAATATAAAGACGTTTGTGATGAGCATCGCCCACACGGCCCCCATAATCCCGAGGCGGGGAATGAGCAGGATGTTGACCACCAGGTTCACCACGTTAGCAGAAATGTTAATATAAAAGCTCACGTGGGGTTTTCCGATCACCTCGAAGGCCGAACCCACCTGCACGTTGAATGGGATCAGGATGGACGCTGTGGCCATGATGCGCAGGATCGGCGCGGCTTCCAAATAAGATTTACCCGCCGTGATGAGCAACACGATGTGGGGAAGCACCAGGATGCCCACGATCACCGGGAGGATAATGCCCACAATGGTGGCCACCGATTTCTCATAGAGCCGGCCGGCGGCTTCCTTCCCTTCCAGGTTCGCTCGCTCGGCGATCTTCGGGTAAACGATGTTGGAGATCGACAGCGTGGGGATCTCCACAAAATTCATTACCCGGACGGCGGCGTTATACAAAGCCACCGAACTGTGACTGATGGAACCCAACAAAATTTGGTCGGCGTTCTTGCCAATGGTCGATGCCACACCGGTTCCCAGAATGTATTTCCCAAACTTAAACAGGCTCCGCACCATAGCGCGATCGGTTGCAAGCCTCCTTGGAGCAAATTGTTTCGACAAGATCCACGCGGTGACAAGCCCGGCAATGGCCCCCACACTTTGCATGGCGGCAAAAAAATTGAGCGACAGATCGGGCACCCACAGAAAGCAGATCACCACCACACTAAAGAAAAATCCCTGGCGCACCACCGCGCTCCAGAAAACGCCGCGAAAACTTTGGTTCGCTTGTTCCAGGTAGTTGAGCTGCGTGAGCGGGACCAGGATGAGCGACGTGGAGCAGTACCACAAGATGAGCCCCATGATTTCCTTGGTGTGCCAGAAAATGGTCAGGACGGGGATGAGCCCCAGCATGAGCGCTATAAAGACGAGCGTGGAAATAAAATTAAGGGTAATGCTTGCGGTAGTGAGCGAAAACCTGTCGATATTGGGCTGACTGTAAAATTTTACGAACGCGTTCTGAATGAAGGCAGACCGGCTCATCTCCACAATGGAGGTGATCACCACAAACAGGGTCCAGACGCCAAACGTATCCTTGGAGAAATACCGGACCATGAAAAAATAACTCCCGAAGCCAAAAACAAAAATGGCCAGCCGCTGAAGGGTAACGTAGGTGCTGGCGCGAACCCAATAATTTTTTTCGGTCATGAAATATTATAATTAACCTTATCTTTGAATCTTCGTAAGTTGATAAAACATATGAAAGTAAGCAACCCTACCTCTCGCTTTAAGCTCAAAATCCCATCCCAGTTCAGCGTGCTGGACGTGGGAAGTGGTCACAACCCACACCCCCGCGCAAACGTGGTCACCGACAAATACATCGAGGACAACTATCACCGCGCCGGCGACATCAAAGTACTGAAGAAACAACGTTTCGTGCAGGCCGATGGTGAAACCCTCCCTTTCACGGACAATGAGTTCGATTACGTAATTTGTTGCCATGTGGTTGAGCACGTCGACCACCCCGCGCAATTTATGGATGAGCTCAGCCGCGTCGGCAAGGGCGGATACCTGGAAGCGCCTTCCATGATCGGTGAGTTCATGATCCCGCGCGGCGCCCACAAGTGGGTGTTGCTGGAGATCGACAAAAAGATCGTTATCGTTGACAAAGAGCGCCTGGGCATGAAAAGCACCCACGATTTCGGCGACCTCTTTCTCGACTACCTGCCGCGCAACTCCTTCGGCTTCAAAATTCTCCAACGCACCCAGCAACAGATCTTCACCGTCAACTACGAGTGGAAGGACCGTATCGAGTACGTTGTGGAGCCCACGGATGCCGAGTTGAAAAAATACTTTACTCAAGTTTGGGACAAAAGCATGTACGAACACATTGTTCCCAAACGAAGCCTCGGCAGCGAATACATGGCCGCCATGGGCGCCACGGTCGATATCTTCAAGAACGTTTTCAAATCCAAGGTATTAAGCCGATTCCGCTAGATGAGAAACAGAGTACGTTTTTACGAATTGGGTCTTTGTGTCAAAAGCTATGGTTTTTGGAAAGGCCTGGTCCTCTTCATTAAGCTCAAGTTAAAGAAGACACAATCCATTAACGTGGCGGATGCACGCTATCCCATTTCGCTGCGCAACGGCAGCTCCGATCAATTGGTATTCAAGCAAGTTTTCCTGTTGAAGGAATACGACCTCGACCAGGACTTCGGCATGCCCGTCCCTTCGGACATAAAAGTGATCATCGACGCCGGCGCCAACATCGGCCTGGCTTCTGTTTACTTTGCCAATCGCTATCCCAACGCCAAGGTCATCGCCATCGAACCGGAAAATGGGAACTTCGCTCAGCTGAAGAAGAACACCGCTCCCTATACAAATGTTATTCCCTTGCAAGCGGCCTTATGGCACGAGAAAGACGAGTTGATCATCAACAACCCGGACTCCAGTGACTGGGGTTTCATGGTAGAACAAAATACCTCCAAAAAAGCCGGTGCTGTGCCCGCCCTGTCGGTAGCAGACCTGATGGAACAATACAACATCAAAAGCATCGACTTGTTGAAGATCGACATTGAAGGTGCCGAGAAGGAAGTATTCGAATTCGGTGCAGAGAAATGGCTGCCACACGCCAAGACCATTGTCGTGGAATTGCACGATCGCATGAAACCTGGATGTTCCCGCGTCTTCTTCGAGGCGATTAAGAAAGAGAACTTCTCGCTGCTGGTTTCGGGTGAGAACCTGATCTGCGTACGCGCTTAACGCTGCTTTAACATATCGGCCTGCGTGAGGATCTCGCGCAACAGATATTGTTGGCCCTTCTCGCTCAGGTGGCCGTGATCGATGTAGTTGGAAAGATCCTTCGTAAAGAATTCATACTCCGGCGTATTGAAATCAATGATCCGCGCATCCGGCATCACCGCCAGCATCTTTTGTTTATATTCTCCCAGCGGCCCGCGGAACTTATCGAAAAGCGGAAAGGGCAACGGATGAAAATAGCCGATCACCTTTACGTTCTTCTCTTTAAATGATCGCAGCAGCTCCACAAACTCGGTCATGGCCACGGAGTCGATCTCGGTCTTGATGGCATCAGGGCGTTTTAACTGCTCCTGGATCTTTTCCTCCACCGGCATCACCTGCAGGATCTTGTCATAGAAATTGTAGCCGTAGTCGTTGAACTGGTTTGGCGGATATTTGCCGGGCATCAGGTTGTGATCGCGGATGAAACGGATCGCGTAGGTCTTGTAGAGGCTCATGGACCCCAGGGCACCATAATATTCCTTTGGATTGATCATCCCCGTTTTCATACCGTGATCGTGCGTCAGGTAGGGATGGAGACACACCAGCACGAATTGCGGCGCCTTGTGTTGCAGCGCCTGGTCTACCACCGCCTTTTGTTCGGTGATGTTCGCCCCCATCATGCTGAGGTTATAGATCTTGTGTTCCGTGATGAGCTTCGGGTTCAGGTTGGCCGACAACGACGGTCCCAGAATATAGCCCTCAAAATTTTCGGGCACGTAACGGTGGGCCAGCAAATATTTGCTCGTGCGCTCGTCGCTGTAGATCGAAATACTGCGGCCCTTCACCGGACGGAACAATCCATAGAGGTCGACATACGCATTGATGGCGACCAGCACGACCGTGAGCAGAATCACGACGAGTGTACAGCGCAAAAGAAATTTACGAGCCGTCATACGTTTAGAAATCAAAGTATAAAAACTCCTGGTTGGTGGCCGAATTCAGGAACAACAGGTTGAGCATGACCACAATGATCAGCGTGGCCAACCGCCGGTAGTCGGGCTTGAATTCAGCACCCAATTCATTCGTATTTTTGGTGAACAGCAAAATACCTGCGGCGATCCAAATGGGCGCCATGTAGTAGTCGCTCACCAGCGATACATCGGACGTCTGCACGCCCTTGCCCACCATCGCCCTCAGCAAATCGATTGCCGATCGCCAGGAGGGTGCGCGGAAGAACACCCACGTGACGTTCACGTACAGGAAGGTGAGCACCACCCCAAGCCAATCGGCCATGCGCAGGTTGAGCCGCGTGAACTGCCGGTGGATCACCAGCGCAGCGCCGTGCAGAAATCCCCAGAAAATAAACGTCCATCCCGCGCCGTGCCAGATGCCTCCCAGGATGAAGGTGATCATCAGGTTGCTGGCCGTGCCCCACTCCCCCTTCCGGTTTCCGCCCAACGGAATATAAATATAGTCACGCAGAAATTGACTGAGCGTGATGTGCCACCGCCGCCAGAATTCCTGGATGTTTTTCGATTTGTAGGGTGAGTTGAAGTTCAGGGGGAAGTCAATGTTGAACAACAATCCTAAACCAATGGCCATGTCGGAATAGCCGCTGAAGTCAAAATACAATTGCGTGGAATAGGCCAGCGATGTGACCCAGGCCTGCACTGTGGTGAGCGCCGCCGTGTCGCCATAGCCCTTGGCTACGATGGTGGAGAGCGTGTCGGCGATGATGATCTTCTTGGCCAGGCCCAGGTTGAAAATAAAAAAGCCGCGCGCCAGGTTGGGGAAATTCAGGAACGCATTTTTTTGATCGGAAAACTGCGGCATCAGCTGCGTGTGGTGCACGATGGGGCCGGCGATGAGGTGCGGAAAAAATGTGACGAACAGGCAATAGTGCGAGAACTTGTAGTTGCCCACTTTTCCCTGAGAGCTGTCTACCAGGTAGGCGATTTGCGTGAACGTGAAAAAACTCACGCCCAACGGCAGCACTACATTCAGCAGGGCATAGTGTCCTTCGAACAAACCATTGAAATTGGTGAGAAAGAAGTTGGCATATTTGTAATAGAACAACACGGCCAGGTTCGCGGAAACGCCGACGGTGAGCAGCCACTTTTTCCGGTGCCGGATGATGAGATTGCCAAACGTGAAATTGAAGATCATCGACAACCCGATCAGGATCAGGTTGTCCTGATTCCACCAGCCGTAAAAAAACAACGAAGCTACCAGCAACCACAATCGCGACGCCTCCACCTTCTGGCTCGACGACAGCAAAAAGTAAACAATTAAGGTTACCGGTAAAAAAGCAAAAATGAATTCAGGTGAACTAAAGAGCATATAATGCTAGCTTTTTTCCTCCTTTGGAACATTGTTCAGCACAGCGGGTCCCAGTTTATTTTGCAATGATTTCAGGAAGTTAAGCGATTCTTTATCCTCTTCCGTAATGGAAGAATCGGCCGAGAACACGGGGATGACCAGGTCGACAAAACGCACCAGTTCGCGCGAGTCGGAGAACTCGTTCAGTCCCGCGCCTTCCAGGATGATGTAGTCGTACTGCACCTTCAGCCACTCCAGCAACACTTTAAAATCGCCGCCCGGAATGATCTCCGAAGGTGAAAGCTGGCTCATCTTGTTCCCGATAATGTCGACCATCGGGTTGGTTGTCGGGGTGATCAGGTTCGTTTCCGGATCTTTGGTCTCGCTGTGTTTGGCGGTGCCAATCAGCTTGGTGTTCTTGTTGTAATATTCCATCAACTGCTTCAGGCTGAAGCGCGCGGTCAGCATCGTGGTGAGGCTGTTGTTGCGCATGTTGGTGTCGATGATGAGCGTGCGTTTGTGAATGAGGCCCAGCGAATAGGCCAGCGACATGATGGAGAAGGTTTTGCCCTGTGCCTTCTTGGTGCTGGTCACTAAAATAACCTGCACCTTCCGGTTCTCGATCTCATAGCGGATCTTGCGCAGGTCGTGGTTGAGGCGGTTCAATTCCTGCGACTCGTTTGCCGGTGTAAAGAAATTCCAGTTTGGTGCCCCGCCGTTTTTTGGCAGTTGTTCCAGTATGCCCGCCAGGGGCAGTTTCGCCAGGTTTTTGAACCGTTGTGGTGTCTTAATGCGGGTGTCGAGCATTTCCAGCAGGATGACGACGAACGCGCACAAGCCAAAGCTCAGCACGCCCGTGAAAACCATGAACACAATAGTCTTGCGCGACTCGGGCTTTTCGGCCACCTCGCCTACCACCACTTGCTTGATGGGCATTTTGTTGGTCACCAGCTTTTCGCGCGCTTCGTTGAAACGGGTTTGAGCGGCCAGGTATTCTTCGCGCGCCACTTCCACTTCTTTGCCCATGGCCTGGCTCACGGCTTCACGGCTGGCAAAATTGCCTACGCTGTAGCGGATGGAATTCAAAATGTTATTGAGCGACACCAGGTTCTCGCGCGAGATCTCGAGGTCGATCTTGGTCTGGTCGCGTTTATCTTTTAGCGCATTCAACTCCGCGGGCGTCAGCTTGGTGGCCTCGCCTGCAGCGTTCATCATCCCTTGCAACTGGTTTCTGAAAGCCGTGATGCTATCCAGCAATACCTGGTCGGTCTGCCCGCCGGCGACATAGCGCTCGTTGAAGGTGTTTATTTTTTTCCGAAGGTCGACGATCTTGCTGTTGGGTTTGTTGCCCTGACCTCTTTCGGCCTGTTCTATTTTCATTTCCAAGTTAGCCAACGTCAGTTCGTTGCCGCGGATGCTCTTTTGCTCGTCGGCGATCTGGTCTTCATAGTCCTGGATCTGGCGGATCTTGCTGGCGCCTTCCGCTTCCGAGTTGATCATCTCGTGGTTGGACTGGAAGTTTTTGAGTCCCTCGGTTTTCTCGTCGAGGTATTGCTTGCGTTGGTCCACAATGGATTGCAAAGACTCCAGTGACACATTCGAGCGGCTCAGTTTGATGTTGGTATAATACCGGATGAATTCGCTGCACAGCGTATTCACCACATAGGCCGAGAGGTAAGGGCTTTCGGAACTATAGCTGATCTCGATATAATCGGAAATATTGATGCGGTTGATGGCCAGTTCTTCGTTCAGGGCTTCATAGTTGTAGCCATAAACATCCATCACTTTTTTGACAAGCTTTTGCTTGGGGTCGGTGAGGTCCAGCAGGGTTTGGCTTTCGAGCTTCTCGTTGAGGATCTTCTCGAATTCGGCCTTGTGACTGTTAATGTCCACGTTGGCGAGTTCTTCCAGCTTGGATTGGGATGGTTTGCGGAAGGGCATTTCCTTGCCGTCGAGGTCGCGGAGCAACAACCGGTAGGATACCTGCGAAAGCACCACCCGCGACTTGATCTGTTCGATCAGGTTGGTGAAGGTGATCTGCATTTCGTAGGGATTGAAATATTTCCCGTTGTCGCCGATCAGCTCATCGGTGACGGTGATGCCGGTGGCCATCTGGGCGCTGGACCGGTACTTCCATTCGCCCAGCATCCGGATGAGGAAAGCCCCGCCAACCGATAGCAGCGGGATGATGATGAGTATCCAACGTTTTCTCCACAGAACACGGAAGAGGGTTTGTAAATCCATACACTAGGGCATAAGGTATCAAAGTTCACTAAAAAATCGTAGCCTTCAAAAATATTCGTCAGTTATACAACAGGATTGTTTCAACCCTTTATATTTACGAAAAACAGTCTATGCTGGCGTATATCAAACTCATTCGGGTTCACCAATGGGCTAAAAATACTTTCATTTTCGTTCCCATCTTCTTTGCGGGTCAAGCGTTCGAATGGGACCACTACCCCAACCTGATCCAGGGATTTTTTGCCTTCAGCTTCATGGCCAGCGCTATATACATTCTCAACGACTATCGCGACCGCGAGGTGGACCGGCTCCATCCCAAAAAACGGTTCCGGCCGCTGGCTTCGGGGGCAGCGAATGTCTACGTCAGTTTTGCACTCCTGGGCGCCCTGCTGGCGTCCTCCCTGTTTATTGCCTTTTCACTCGATCGCAATTTCCTCATCCTGTTGAGCATCTACGGCCTTATGAACGTAGCCTACACTTTTGGGTTAAAGAATTTATCCATCGTCGATATTTTTATTGTCGCCTCCGGATTCCTTTTCCGCATATACTCGGGCAGCGTGCTCTCGGGTGTGCAGATCTCGCATTGGCTCGCCATCATGGTGATGCTGCTGTCGTTGCTGCTGGCCCTCGCCAAACGCCGGGATGACCTGGTGCTGGGCAAGGATGGCGCCGTCGTGCGCAAATCGTCACGAAACTATAACGTTGAGTTCATCAACGCATGCCTGGCCATCTTTGCCGGTATCATCATCGTTGCGTACATCATGTACACCGTGTCGCCGGAAGTGACGCAACGCCTCAACACACAATGGCTTTTTGGCACCACCATTTTTGTGATCGCCGGCGTGATGCGCTACCTGCAGATCACCTTTGTCTCTGAAAACAGCGGATCGCCAACAGCCATCCTGCTCAAAGACAAGTTCATCATCCTCACCCTGCTGGGATGGATCGTCAGCTTCTACCTCATCATCTACTTCCACTAAGGCATGGCGCAAAAGCACCTGGTCCTTTTCGATTTCGACGGCACCCTTACAAGCAAGGACACCCTCTTTGCCTTTATCCGTTTCTACCATGGCACCTTCCGGTTCCTGCTGGGCTTCGCCTGGCTCACCCCCGTGATGGTGCTTTACATGACCAAGCTTATCCGAAACGACCGGGCCAAGGAAATTGTTTTAAAACATTTTTTTGGCAACGTTCCCGTAACGCGGCTCCGCACAAAAGGGATCGAATTTGCCACCACCGTCGTCCCCACCCTGCTGCGCGAACAGGGACTGGCCCTGCTCAAGGACTATAAACAGAAACAATACGACATCGCCGTGGTGTCGGCCTCACCGGAGGATTGGGTTGGCCCCTGGTGCGCCCAATGGCAAATCCGCTGCCTGGCCACCCAACTGGAAACCCGCGATAACCTCTTCACGGGCAAGATCAAGGGACAAAATTGTTTTGGAGAAGAAAAAGCCCGCCGCATCCGCGAAGCCTATGACCTGGCCGGCTACGACCGCATCATTGCCTATGGCGACTCGCGCGGCGACCGCGAAATGCTGGCCCTGGCCACCGACCCCCACTATCGCTCCATCGTCTGACGCATCAGGACCAGTTCGATCTGGTCTTTGCCCGAGCCTTTTCCGCCCTTGCTCAGCTTGTCGATGCGCGACCCGTCTATTCCAGCCAAAACCAGCTGGTTGATCACTTCCAAAAGGCGCTTCGAAGTCAGTTCGTCCTCTTTGTCAAAATATTGCAATTGCACACGAATCTCGTGCTTGCTCACCAGCTTGTTGGTGAGAAACCAGATCAGTTCGCGCTGGGGTGATGTGAGTGTTGCAACGTTGGGAGCGAATTCAATTTTGCGGATCACTTTGATCCCCAGCAGCTCTTCCGTTTCTTTTTCCGTGAGGTAGGTGGCCGTGGCAGCCGACGGCCGAAGTTTTGCCTTGGTCCGGTAGATATCATCCGACTTCCCGCCGCGGTTGCTCACGAAGTAGGCCGACGAGTCCTTTTGCATGGAAAAATAGGCATCGAATTTCGGGGAGTTCACTTGCGTTCCCAGGTTCTTGGGCACCGTCCAGGTTTCCCAGGAGTTATAGAGGCGATCGCTGTAAAAAATATCGGCGTCGCCCGACCCGGGGTGGCCATTGCTGGAAAAGAAAAGCCGGGTTTTGTCGGCCGAGAGGAACGGCGATATTTCGAAGCCTGTCGTGTTGATGGTGGCCCCCAGGTTCTGCAATGCCGACCATTGGCCATCAGCCCCTTTCAGACTGAGATACAGATCTTCCTCGCCCTTGGAGTCGGGGCCTTTCATGGAGACAAACATCACATCAAAATCCGGCGAAACATAAATCCCCAAAAACGCTTCAGAACTCAGTCCTTTGATGGGGACCAACTCCGGGTGTGTCCAGCCTGTTTCGGTGCGTTGTAAAAAATAAATTCCCTTTGGGATTTTCGACGACGTGGTATTGAGCATATATACGATACGCTTGCGGGAGTTCACGCCCACCACGGCGTTGTTGCCTTTGTCGTTTGGCAGTTCGTCGTTCACGGCCCGGCCCCAATCGTTGGTGGTGGTATTGAAATGACTCACCCAGGCATCGGTGCCGGCAAACTTACCCCCTTCATTCTGCACGGAACCCGACCGGATAAAATACAGCGTACTGCCGTCCTCCGACAACAGTGGCGCGGACTCATTCTGATCGCTGTTCACCCCTGGCGGCAACTTCACCGGCAGACTAAAATCCAACTCCTGCCCTACTGCCAGACAGATCGAAAGAGAAAGGAATATGATAATAAGACTAGCTAAGCGCATCTCCGCCCATTTTTTATTTATTATGCCTTCGTTGTCCACACGGTTAAGATGGGGCCACGCCTCGCGGCAGCAACCCACTCCAAATAAGATGCCAGGGAGACCTGAAGGCGGGGATTACACACGTTGGCAACTGACAAAAATAACAAATATCTTAACTTCTCCGTGTTCCTATTTAAATTGCCCCTTGTAGCATAAACTCCCCAAAACCCTCGCTATGGATACGCTTGCGTTCTACCTCTTCTGGCTCGG
The DNA here is from genome assembly GCA_966211885.1 of uncultured Chryseolinea sp. Taxonomy (GTDB): domain Bacteria; phylum Bacteroidota; class Bacteroidia; order Cytophagales; family Cyclobacteriaceae; genus Chryseolinea. The sequence goes on along the minus strand of CBIHQM010000004.1, from coordinate 17,086 downwards.
CAGCGCCGTGGTCCTCTACACCTATATCGGCTATGGCATCGTGGTCTACGTGCTGGCCAAGGGCAAGGGCAAGCCCACCCCAATCCAACCCCTGCCCGACGCTGATCTGCCGGAAGTGACCCTGCTCATCGCCGCCTATAACGAGGCCCCCTATCTCGAAACAAAGGTACACAACACCCTAAGCCTGGACTACCCCGCCGACAAACTCATCGTCAAATTTGTGACAGACGGTTCGTCCGACAACAGCCGCGAGGTGCTGGGCAAGTTCCACAACATCGCTGTTTACCACCAGCCCGAACGCCGTGGCAAGATCCACGCCGTGAACCGGGTGATGAAATACGTGACCACCCCGCTGGTGATCTTCTGTGATGCCAACACCGACCTGAACGACCAGGCCATCCGCAACATCGTCCGCCACTACCAGTCGCCCGACGTGGGCGGTGTGGCGGGTGAGAAACGCATCTTTAAAAAGGCCAAGGACAATGCTTCGGGTGGCGGCGAGGGGTTGTATTGGAAGTACGAATCGTTTCTCAAGAAAAAAGACTCCGAGCTCCACTCCGTGGTCGGCGCTGCAGGCGAGTTGTTCTCCGTGCGCACAGCCCTCTACGAGACACCTCCCGAAAACATGATCATCGAAGACTTCTACCTGTCCATGCGCATCGTGGGCCAGGGCCACCGCTTCCTCTACGAGCCCGAAGCCTATGCCACCGAAATGGCGTCGGCGTCGGTGGAAGAAGAATGGAAACGCAAAGTGCGGATCTCTTCGGGAGCGTTCCAGGCGATGGGCATGTTGATGTACCTCCTCAATCCCTTCCGCTACGGCATCGTAAGCTTCCAATACTTCTCGCACCGTGTGCTCCGCTGGACCCTGGCGCCACTCTCGCTGGTGCTGGTTCTTGCGAGCAGCCTCTACCTGGCCTGGCAGGGTTTATTCCTCTACCAGTTGGCCTTCGCTGCCCAGGTCGTCTTCTATGCCATCGCATTTTTAGGGTATCTCAATCGCGACAAAGAAATTTCCATCAAAGGTTTTTTTGTGCCCTACTATTTTTCCGTGATGAACCTCGCCGTGTTTGCCGGACTCCGGAGATTTATGAAAGGAAGTCAAACTGTTTTGTGGGAAAAAGCCAAACGCTCCGTTGTAAACGAACCTTAATCCTCTTCATCTCCAGCAAAAAACCGGGCAACGAAAAAAATGAAAAACGCGAAGCACTTTGTCAATTTTGCTTGCCCGCCGAATCCGCCAGTGGCGGAGAAGGAGGGCGACCTCTGCGCCTTTTCTTTGCTCGCCGAAGCTTTAGCGAAGGTGAGGCGGTTCAATCTGATTTAACAGCACCCCACAAAAACTCAAAAAATTCTTCACATTCGCCGCAAGCACATACCAAAAATTTAAAAACTACCAGAAAACATGCATCACTTTTCCAAAACAGTGTTGCATTTAGGCCGATTTATCCAAATGCCCCGAAACGAATTTTCTATCAAAATATTTCATTACCGATAGGCTATCCGTAACATTCGGCTCCGTTTTAAGCCCGTCTGGCGAGGCTATGGGTGGCGGTTTTCTGCCGATCACACGTAGAAAGGAAAGTTTCCCCAAGTAAATTAAAGCGCCAGAATAAAATTGAAAACAATACACCCTTGATTAAACACAATATTTGAAATGATTTCTCTGCACGCGATGCTCTACCTTGGTGTATGCCTGAACGTGTACACGGAAAATATGAAATAAACCCCATAAAAAGGGGGTTGATCATCGCTCTCACCATCAGTTTACTCATCGGAATCGCCATCGTGCTCCTGGTGTTCATCGTCATCGATTCATTCACCCGCTAAAAAAGTTTTTTCATCGCCATTTCTCTGCAGAAGGAGACGTTGTCTTCCCTGTGAAAGCGCATCGCATTGACGAATGGACGTTATCAGCGATAAGCGCACGGTTCTTCACTGTCTAGCGGCATCCACTCTTCTTTTTTGAAATCCATCCGGAAATATGTCCCATTTCATAGGGTCCCCTGCGGATTTTCACCGCTCATTTCCGGGCTTTGATGGTGTAGGTGATTCCTTTTTTTGTTGGAAATGTCGTGACGTAACCGTGTTCGCTTTTCGTGGACGTCGCTTTCGCTCCTTCTACCCTTATGGGGGCGGCTGACCGTATCGTGCACGACGTCCCATTCAATGACAAGACGCTGGCTTGTTGCAGCGCATTGTTCTTCCAGGTCATATCCACCACAAATCCTCCCCTTGCTTTGAGACCGCTAACGGTACCGCTAGACCATTCGCGGGGAATGGCCGGCAAGAGATGCAATTCCTTGAGATGACTTTGCAACAACATCTCCGTGATGCCCGACGTGCCTCCAAAATTTCCATCGATCTGGAAGGGCGGGTGGGCATCGAACAGGTTGGGATAGGTTCCGCCGCCGTGTGAGTAATCCGTTCCTTCCATGCCCGTGAGCGTGAGTTGCTCGCGGATGAGTTTGTGCGCATGGTCGCCGTCCAGCAAGCGTGCCCACACGTTGATCTTCCATCCTTTCGACCATCCCGTGCCACCGTCGCCGCGGAGTTCCAACGATTTGCGCGCGGCGTTGGCAAACTTCGGTGAGGTTAAGGGTGAGATCTCGCGTCCGGGGAAAAGTCCGAAGAGGTGCGAGATGTGGCGATGCTGTGGGTCTTCTCCATCCCAATCCTTATACCACTCCTGCAGGTCGCCTTTCTTGCCTACCTGTAGAGGAAAAAGCCTGACCCGCTGAGCGGCTATCGTTTTTCGAAACGCCTCATCGGTTTCCAGCACCGTGGAGGCCTCCATCACGTTGTCGAAAAGGTCGCGGATAATGGACATGTCCATCGTGCTAGCAACGGAGACGGTGCCCTTCATGCCTTTGTCGGTGACAAAAACATTTTCCGGTGATGTGGAAGGTGCAGTCACGAGGTTGCCGTCTTTATCTCTGATCAACCAGGCATTGCAAAACACGGCGGCGTCTTTCATCACGGGATAGGCGGTGTTGCGGAGATAATCTTTGTCGCCGGTAAATTGATAGTGTTCCCACAGGTGTTGACACAACCATGCGCCGCCCACCGGCCAGTTTGCCCACGAAGGGCTGCCGCTCACGGGATTGGTGGTTGCCCAGATGTCGGTGTTATGGTGCAACACCCAGCCCGGCGCATCATAGAAATTCTTTGCCGTCTCTTTTCCGGTGACCGATACATGTTGAATGAGATCGATCAGGGGCAGATGCAATTCCGAAAGGTTGCACGACTCCACCATCCAATAGTTCATTTCCGTGTTGATGTTGGTGGTGTAGTTGGCGCTCCACGGTGGCCTCACTTCCTGGTTCCATAGGCCCTGCAAATTAGCGGCCGTGCCCCCCGGTCGCGATGCCGAGATGAGCAGGTAACGGCCGAACTGGAAATACAATGCTTCCAGCGCGGGGTCCGCTTCGCCTTTGGTATAGCGCTTCAGGCGCTCGTCGGTGGGAAGTGCGCTGGGCGGATTGCCGTTCAGTTCCAGGCGGACGCGTTGGAAATATTTCTGGTAGTCGCCAACGTGGGCTTGTTTTAGTTGATCGAATGAAAGTCCCACCGCGGCTCCCATTTGTTGCGTCGCGATAGCGTGTTCGTCTTTGCCATCCTTCAATGGGCATTTATCAAATCCGTTAAAACTCGTGGCCGCCGAGACAAACAACAGGGCCTCCGTTGCGTTGCTCACCTGCACTCCCGTTCCCGAAGTTACAACCTGTCCGTCGCTGGTTTTCACATTCACCTGGAGCTCAAAACGCATGCCTTTGCATTGCTGTGGGTCGTTATAGACCACGGGCAATTCCATGGTTTCCAGGTAGCTGGGATCGGTGTGGGCCGGGGCATTTCCTTTCAACACGATTTGATTGTCGCTGGCTTGAACCTTCGCTGACAGTGGACTCGTGGCCAGCGCTGTAAAATTCAGGGCTCCTTTTTTGCTGGCCGTCAGGCGGATGACCATCACGCGTTGGGGCGCTGAAATAAATTGCTCGCGCGTATACTCAACGCCGTTCACCGTGAATCGCGTGGTGGCTACGGCGCGGGAAATATCCAGGTCGCGATAGTAGGCCGTAGGGGTCCCGCTCAATTCTTGTTTTAATTGGAGGTCGCCCAGTGGTTCGTACGACTCCGTGAAAAGGCCTTGCATTTTTTTCGTCAACGCTTCGGCAACTTGGTAATCTTCTTCGAACAACGCTTTCCGGATCGCCGCCAGGTATTGTGGCGCAGCCGGATTAGGATTGGTATTGACGGGCCCTCCTGACCACAGCGTGGCTTCGTTGAGCTGGTAGCGCTCCTCGGCTACGCCGCCAAACACCATGGCGCCCAAATGGCCGTTGCCCAGCGGCAAGGCTTCATTCCAGTTTCGCGCGGGTTGTTGATACCAGAGCTTCAGATCGTCCTGCGCAAAGACGCTTGGGGAAATTACGCAGAATATAAACCATACGAGACAAATCAGGTGTGCAGAGGGACGGGGCATAGAAATGAGTAAGATTGACTTAAACAATGAGACGCAAATACTGAAACGAGCGATCAATATAACACACTTGCGGATGGGATGACAGACTCTTTTTTTTGGAAGCTATTTTTTTGGGGACGGCAGGAGACGTCCCTAAATAATCCCGCATCTTTTCTATCTTCACTTTTTATTTTTCTGTTTTTTGGAAGCTATCCTTACCGGTCAAAAATTTTATGCGGTCTATTGTTTGTGAACATCCTGATTTGCTGTCCTTTCAAAGTAAACCCGAGCCTTCGTTGGAAAACGGGAAGGCCTTGTTGCGGGTAAAGCGTGTGGGCATTTGCGGCACCGATCTTCACGCGTTCAAGGGGAACCAGCCGTTCTTTACCTATCCCCGCATCCTGGGTCACGAACTGGCCACGGAGGTGATGGCCATCGATGGCCCGGATCATGGGCTGAAGGCTGGCGACAAGGCGGTGGTCATTCCCTATATCCACTGCGGCCAGTGTGTGGCCTGTCGCGCGGGAAAAACCAATTGCTGCCAGAACCTGAAGGTCTTCGGGGTTCACACCGACGGCGGCATGCAGGACATCATCTCGCTGCCGCCCCATTTGCTGATCCCCGCCAACGACCTGTCGTTTGACGAGATCGCCATTGTGGAGCCGCTTTCCATTGGCGCGCATTCCCTGCGACGGGCCGGCGCAAAAAAAGACGACCTCGTGGTGGTCCTGGGATGCGGTCCGATCGGCATGGGGATCATCCAGTTGGCAAAATCTGTCGGGGCCACGGTGGTGGCTGTCGATATCAACGAGGGCCGTTTGGAAATGGCACGGCAACACTTTGGGGCGGACGCGACCCTAACGGCAAACACTGAGGCTATCGAGAACCTTAAAAAATTCACCGGTGGCGACCTGGCCCATATTGTCATCGATGCCACGGGCAGCAAGCGGGCCATTGAAAACGCTACCGACTATATGCGGCACGGCGGAACGTTGGTGTTGGTTGGACTCTTCAAAGGCGAGTTGGCCTTTCAGCATCCCGTGCTGCACGCCAAGGAAACCACACTCCTGTGCAGCCGCAATGCCACGCGCCAGGATTTTGATTTTGTGATGAACGTGCTTCGCGAAAAGAAATTCAATACAGAGGCTTATATCACCAAACGTGCGTCGTGTGGAGATATCCTGATCGAAATGTCCACATGGGCAAGTCCGTCCTCGCCCGAGATCAAGGTGATGACGGATTGGGATGCACGGATTTAATTTCCGGCCATTTCAAAATGGTATTTCCCCGCTTCCAATTCCAGCACGACCCTTCCCTGCTCCGTTCCCGCGATGCGGATCCCCTGGCCCGCTATGGCTTTCCCGCTCTCTTTCAGATTTGTCGCCTTTCCGGTGGGTGCATAATAAGTGGCCGTAGTATTCGCAGGCACTTCGATGTCGTGGACAAACCTGCCGTTCTCATTTTTCCATTCGCTGGATAGGGTTCCAGACGCCGATTCATATTTTCCTTTTGCCCATTGCAGGGTTTCCGTGTGCTCGGTTTTGATGATGAAGTGTTTGAATCCGGGTACGTTGTTATCGAGGCGGATGCCGGTCAGCGCTTTATAGAACCACGAGCTCATGTCGCCAAACATGATGTGGTTGAGGGACCATTCGCCTTTCCAATCTTCCCATTGTGTGGTGGCTCCCTTTGAGAGCCAGTAGCCCCAACTGGGATACGTGGTTTGTGTGACCACCTTCAGGGCCAGGTTGGCCTCTCCCGCATCGGTCAACGCATGGGGCAAATAGCGGGCGCCAAGAATGCCGGTGTCGATGTGATCGTTTCTGAGGTGCACGGCCTGCGCCAGCTTTTTGCGAACCGTGTTCACGAGGTTATCGGGCACCAGCCCGTGAAAGAGCGCCGTGCTTAGTGCAGTTTGTGAGCCATTGGCGTAGGTCTGTGTTTTTGGGTTATAATATTTCTTATGGAAGGCCTCCTTTATTTTGGCGGCCAAGGCCTGATAGGCTTGCTGATCGGCTGTGTTGCCCAGAAGACCGGCGGCCTTGGCGACCGTGACTGCACCATAATAAAAATATCCGGTTGAAGTAACGCCAACAGGAGTTTCCGTTTCCACCGGTATCCAGTCGCCAAGACCGAAGTCGGCGATGAGTTCGGGGGAACGCGTGTGCATGTAGTCGACATACTTTTTCATGGTGCTGAAATTATCCTGGAGGATGCGGCGGTCGCCGGTGTAGCGGTAGGTTGTCCAGGGAATGACGATGCAGGCGATGTCCCAGGCGGGACCGTTGCCCCAGTAGTAGCCCCATCCGGGTGTGGGTATGATGCCGGGCAAGCTGCCGTTGGGTTGTTGCTCGTCGCGAATGTCGCCCGACCATTTTTGATAGGCCGTTGTTGCGTTGAAATTCGACAAGCCGCCTTCGCATGCCAACTGCGCGTCGCCCGTCCAGCCGTTCTTCTCGCGCTGAGGGCAATCGGTGGGGAAGCCTACAAAATTGTTGCGATACGACCAACGGGTGGCCTGCTGTATTTTGTTAACGATTTCGTTGGAGCATGTGAAATCGCCCACGCTCTCGAACGAGGTGGAGATGGCTTTCGCCTGAATGCTTTTCAATTGCGGCAGCTCGCCATCGGCCCACACTTCCACGTAGCGAAAGCCGTGATAGACAAACCGCGGCGACCACTGTTCGTCTCCCCCACCCTTCAGGGTATAGCGGTCGACCTGGAACAGGGAGTCCGCCAACAAGTTGTTGATGTTCGACTGATCGGCCGCCCCATTGGCGTCTACCTTTTCGGCATACTTGAATTGTAATCTGCTGCCGGTCTTCCCGGCAACGTTCAGGCTCACGAAGCCTGCCATATTCTGCCCGAAATCATAGACGATATGGCCATTGGCCAGGCGTTGGGACTTCACGGCGTCCAGCACCTGCGTTACCTGGACCGGCGGCTGCTTTTGAGACCGCAACGTTCCGATGGGGCCGGCCACCCGGCGCACAGGCTGCCAGTTTTTTTCATCAGCTTCTGTTTCACTCCAGCGTGGTACTTCCTGGCGGGCATCGTAATACTCTCCCTGGCGCAGCGCTGTGAACAAGGTTGGCCCGGTGATGGCCAGCCAGCTCGCGTCGGTGGCGACAATTTGTTTTTCGGCGTTGGCGTAGGTGATCTCCAATTGCAATTTTAGTGCGGGCAAGTTTCGCCAGGGGGCTTTATCAAAACCCCATACTTCTTTTGATGTGGAGTTGTACCAACCGTTTCCCAACATCACGCCCATGGCATTGGCACCATCTTTCAGGAAAGCGGTTACATCATAGGTTGAGAAGAGAACGGTCTTGTCGTAGTTTGTGAAGGCAGGATTGAGAATGTCGTCGGAAACTTTCTTTCCGTTGATAAACAGTTCAAAAAAACCAGGCGCCGCCACATAGACGGTGGCCTTTGCCATGCTTTGTTTGAGGTCGAACTTCTTGCGGAGCAGGGGCATCGGTTCCAGGAAGTCGTGGGTCTCGCCTTTGATCATGGCATAGCGGTGGCTGTTTAGTTTCTGAAAATCAAACACCGCGGGAGCGCTGATCCATGCTGCCGTAAAGTCTTGCGTGTTCACCGTCATCTCCCAAAACTGCGCGGCGCTATACGGCGTTTCCTTCCCGTTGCGATCCCAGACTTTCACTTTCCAGAAATAGCGTTTGCTGTTTTCCAACGCCGGGCCGCCATAGGGAACGAGCACCGATTGTTCCGACATCACTTTCCCCGAATTCCAAACCGGCGAACGTTCCACATCGTTCTCGGTGAGGCCCACCACGATCTGATACGCTGTTTGCTTTTCGCCACGCGCAGTCGAGGCGATCTTCCACGAAAGCGACGGATGCGCATCATCGATGGTGACGGGATTTGTGGCGCTGTTGCAACGCAGATCGTAAAGCCGGATGTCTTGCGCTTGCGCGATGCTGCCTATTGAAAGTAAAGTGACGAGGGCGCAGAAAGCGGTCAGTAATTTTTTCATGATGCAAGAAGTATATGGAATTTTGTCCAATGTCCTTCTTAAAATTAAATCATGCAAAATTCATCGCCGATAAATCGCGCGCTGTGATACAGGATAGATCAGGATGGTTATTACAGTTAACGCCGCGTTGCTATTCACATTTCATTGCATCCACCGGGCTTCGTCTGGCCGCCGCTACCGTAAGCACTCCAGTGGTGATCAGGGCGAGTGTGGCAATGATCATCACCGGACCGGCAAACATCAGGATGCCCAACGGCATTTTATAGGCATATCCTTCAAGCCATGCCTTCACGCCATAATAAACTAATGGCACGCTCAGCACGCCGCCCAACGCGATGAGCCTAAGAAGGTCTCGTGTTAAGAAGATAACGACATCGGAGACTGAGGCTCCGAACACTTTCCGGATGCCGATCTCCTTCACTTTCAGGTTGACGGAATACAGGGTGAGGCCGAATAACCCCGTACAAGAAATGAAGGCCGCCAGCAGGGAAAGTGCAGACACCAGCGTTCCCAGTTTTTGATCTGCGTTGTATTGACGGTTGAAAAATTCATCGAGGAAGTAATATTTGAAAACATTTCCCGCATACGCTTCCTTCCATTTGGATTCTATGACTGCCAAGGTTTGGGAAATGTTTTCCGGGGCGATCTTGATGGCGTACCGTGGATTGCGCGGATACCCTTGCATATACAGCAGCGGCTCAATACCTGTTTGCAACGACCGGTAGTGGTAATCTTTCACCACGCCGATCACTTCGAACTGTCGGCTGCTTACGAAGATCAATTTCCCCAATGCCGCCGCATTCGTGGAAAAACCAAACCTCCTGCATGCGGCTTCGCTGATGAGCATGGCCTTACGATCGTTCTCCGATGCCGCATCAAAATTTCTTCCTTCCAAAAGCGGAAGGTGGAATACGTCCAGGAACTCCGTGCCCACGGCAACGATGCGGCTGTCATATCTTGGGGTAGCGTTTTCTTGTCCTAAAGTAATGTCCATCCGATGCCAATCGATCTCCGTGCCGGCGAAGGTCGAAGCATAGGTAACGCCCTGCACGCCGGGCAACATCTGCAGGTCGTGCTGGAATGTCTCAAACTTTTGCGCGGTGGTGGCATCGGTCAGCAACGGCTCTTCCACGATCAGCGTTTGATCGATGGCGATGCCCAGGTGTTGCCCCTGCATAAACCCGATCTGCTGTTGGATGGCCACCACGGCCGTGATCAAGATCATCGACACCGACAATTGGACCGTCACCAATATTTTTCGCAGTACAGCGCGATCTGCGTAGCTGGCAATCTTCCCCTGCAGCGACGACAAAGGCTTGAAAGACGATAAAACCAATGCCGGGTAGAAGCCCGCGCAGAGCGACGTGACCAAAATAAAACCAGGGATCAAACCAAGGGCCCATGGCTCATGAAAAAGGGTGACCGGGATGGGCTCCTGCAAAACGTTTGTCACCAGCGGCCATGCGACAAAAAACAAGGCCACTGCAAATGCAAAAGAAAACACATTGAATAAAAAAGACTCCATCAAAAACTGAAAGACCAACTGGCGGCGCGTGGCTCCCATCAGCTTGCGAATGCCAACGGCCTTCATGCGCTCAAAGAAACGGGCGGTGGAAAGATTGATGTAATTGAACCCCGCCAGCAACAGGATCGCCGATGCCAACAGGATAAAGAAACTCACAACAGATCCACGGCCGCTTCCATCCAGGGCGTGAAGCCGGATGTCGTGTATCGGCTCCAAGAGATAGCGGTCGCCGGTGTTGTCGTGGTGATGTTCTTTGACGATGCGCGACAACGCAACGGCCAGGTCCTGGGGCTGCACGCCGGGGGATAACACCACATACGTGTTCACCTCACTCCAATCCCAGTCCCCATTCCAGGCCTGCTCGTCCTTCGACGGCAGCACGAACTGAAAATGCTGGTGCGCGTTAACGGGAATGTCTTTGAACACGCCACCAATGGCATACGGCGTGCTGCTGTTGTTGAATCCCACCTCCAGCGTCTCGCCCATCACGTCGGGCCGTCCGAAATATTTCAACGCAGCCGATTCGGAGATCAGGATGGTGTTTGCATCGTGCAGCACCTTGGCTTTATCACCTGCCTCCATGTCGAGGCCCAGCACCTCAACGATGGAGGGATCAGCAAAAACAATCTCCTCGCGGTCCTCGACCTGGCGCGCCTTATGCGTCACCACGCCCCGCGTCTTGTAACCGATGCGCGCCACGGACTCCACACCGGGCGCGTTTTTTTTCAACGCATACCCCAGGCCAGCGACCGTGTTGGGAGTGATCTCGTCGAACACGCCATTCTCCGTGTTGTACAGATTAACGCGATACGTCCGGTCGGCCTGTTTATTGAAATCTTCAAAGCTGTTCTCGAACAAAACAAATTGGGCCACCAGCAAACAAACGGTCACACCCAACGTGAGGCCGGTCAGGTTCACAAACGAAAACGCCTTGCTCCTGCCCCATTGGCGGGCGATCACCCTGGCATTTGTTCGCAGCATGAGATTGTGGTTTTGCTGCAGGTGAATCTTGTTCCGCAGCAAAATACCCGGTCTGAAAAAACGGAGCACATTCCACAACAACCTTTGGGAAGCCTTGCGTCCTCCAAAAGCCATCAGGTCCTTCTCATACCGTTGCAGGAGGTCGCCTTCGATGGCTTCATGCAGATGGGGTGGGCAGAATCCTTTTAAGAAGCGAAGGGCCAGAGTGCGTAGGTGCATAGTACGAAGTTATATCCTTATGTTTTGTTAAGTAAATAACAAAATAAATTTCTGAATTGCAACGAAGCCGGTATCGATCACTTTTGTCCAGTTACGGGCACCGCCCTCACAAGCAACGCTACGAATAGGTGGTGCCAGTGGGGCTGGTAAGTCTGGCATACACATTGTCATTGCTGTCGCATATATTAACCTGTCTTATGATACGCCCTATCAAATTATTTGCAGTCCTTCTTGTCCTGGTATTCGCGGGATACACCGAAGCCCAAACTCCGAAAAAAGCCAAGGATCGCATCGTTATCGATCTGGCCCACAAGCAAATCTTCTGGAACGATCCGGCGGGTGTGGAGGGAAAGGATCCTTCCCTGGTCAACAGGATAAAATATATGACCGGCGAGATCACGAAAACCGCCAACTCCGTGGATGCGGAATTGGTGTATCTCAAAGACGAAATAAAATCGGAACAGCTCACCAAAGGCAGCCTCTTGTTCATCCATATTCCCTCGGGACAGTATACTCCCGCAGAAGTCAGCGCCGTGACCAAGTTCGTCAGCAGCGGGGGCTCGTTGTTCATCGTCATGGATGCGGACTACTGGTCCAACTTGAAACAGACCAACGTCAACGATCTGATCCGTCCTTTTGGCATACAGTTCGGCGGCGCCAATCCCGATAGTCTTTCGGGTGGCACAACCAAGGCCGGCCTCATCACGCCCAAGCCTTTGAAAATATCCTATCACGGAGCCCGGATCATCAACGGCGATGGCACGCCGTTCTGTTATAACATCCGCACCGAAAAATTTCCCTTTGGCGTATACAAGCAAGTAAAAAACGGTGGCAAGATCATCGTGATGGGCGATGGCATGGTCTCTTTATACATGACCAGTTGGGAGGGCGTCAATGATTATCAATGCCAGGAATTTATGCACGATACCTTTCAGTGGCTTTTGAAGCGATAAAGTCATTGACCATTCACTCGGTCAGCGGCCGTCTGAAAAATTCATCCCAGGCGTCCAGGGCAGGTTTGGGTTGAAAAAGTTTGTCGACCAGTCCGAGGTAGGCAAAGTAGGCGATGTTGGCTGGAACGTCCGCGGGCAGGTGATCGACGTCGATGTCGGTGAACGTCAATTGAAAATAGCCGATAGATTTCACGGCGCTCAACAGTTGGGCCTGGCGTTCGATATAGCGTTGTTGTATTTCCGGTGAGCTCGTAAATGTCCGCGTATCGGTGGTGACGGATGCAGAGGTCCAACCTCCTTCAGAAATAAACACAGAAATGTCTTTGCCATCCACGAGGCGCGAATAGAAGTCTGAGGGGATCTCCTCGGGCGTGTCGAACCCAAAGTAGGGATAAGATGATATGCCCAGTTCTTTCATAAACGGGAAGTCGGCAAAATCCTGGGCAACGCCCTGGTATGTTCCACCGGTAAGTCTTCCCCATGCATGATCGGCCTGAATGCTCACGCTCACCTTCGCATTGGGCTTCACCGCGAGAATATCCTGGGCGGCGAGGTTGGCCGCTTGTTTCACGCCGTTGTAGACGGCTGCCGGGGCAGCGGAACGGATCAGGTTGGTCTCTAAGGCAAGACCGAGGTGATCGGGAGCCAATACGCTGTCCATGACAAATACGAATCTGCGGTAAACATTCTGCACCGCGGGATCGGCAATGGTTTTGCCTGCGGCGACCAAGGCCAGCGCATCCGCGGTGCGGTCGAGGCCGTTTTGCGGATCGATATAGACCCAGAGTTTGAAATTCTTGAGGCGGTAATAATCCACCAGACCTTTGTAGTTTTTGACGACAAAATCAACGACGTCTGTCCCGGAGTAAATTTCTTTCCAGGGAACTTCGGTCGTGATCATGGCGGCATCGGCGCGGGTGGTCCACATGTTTATGGATTGAATAGCCATATTTAAGTCATCAAAGCGCGGTGCGGAATTTTGAAACCCCATGCGGTAGGTGCGCTTGTCGCCGTCGGGCGCTTCGCTGCAGGATGCGAGGATCAGAAAAAGCAACAGCAGTGCGGGCGCACCTCTTAACATTTTCATAATGTTACTATTTTAAACCAGCCGTCTCTTCCCGGAGATAAATCACCAAAGACGTGCGTCACAATTTAACACGAAATTTTATAGCGCCAATGGGGATTCATACTTTCCCAGAGTCACTGCTCATCCCTATCCGCCCCGCAGGCGCTATCGGTTACTTGAATTCAAAATCATGAGCTTCTGCCAGCCCAATATCTTATGTTAAGCGTAACCCACCATCGATTTCCAATACCGACCCGGTCATGTAGTCGTTGGTGACCGCGAAAAGTATTGCCTCTGCTATATCGCCGGGCTGTGCCACACGCCCCACGGGGATCTGCGTGGCATACTCACTGAACGTCTTCCTTTTCGAGTCTTCATCGAGGAAGTCCCACCAGGCCGTGTCTACAACGCCCGGCGCGATGGCATTGATGCGCAGGGGCTTCAGTTCCCTGGCCAGCGATGGTAGCATCGCCTCCAGGCTGGCATTGATCGCAGCGAGGCCCGACACACCGATGGCGCGCGACCGGGATGATATCGAAGACACCAGGGTTATGCTGCCCCGCGCGTCCAGGTAAGGCAGCGCAGCCTGCATGATGTTCAACTGCGGAAATAATTTGCCTTCCAGTCCTGTGCGAATATCATCCAGGTTCAGGTCCCGGAACAAGCCACCTCCTTTGCCGCCACTCAGGGTCACAACCAGGTGATCGAATGTCCCGTAGCGTCTAAAGAAAGCATCCAATTGGGCTCGATCACCCGCATCGATGGCAGCGGTTTTTATTTGTGGAAATTTATCCGTTACCGCCTTGAGTTTATCGATGCTGCGGCTCAGCGCAGTTACGTCGGCGCCGGTTTCCGCCAGCATGGTAACCGTGGCCAAACCAATGCCGGAACTTCCACCGGCCACCACAATTCTTTTGTCCTTCAATTTCATATTGTTTGATCGTTATTTTCTTTCCAACTTAAATCGCTCCACCATTCACTTTGATATTCTGACCCGTCACCCAACTGGCTTCGTCACTGGCCAGGAAAGCAATCACGTTCACAACTTCCTCCTGGCGGGCTATGCGGTTCATACCACTCATCGCTTTCACGCGGTCTTTCAATTCCTGTGGGCGTGTGGTAAATTCGGCCGTGTCGGTTGCACCGGGCGACACGACGTTTACGGTGATTCCCTTGTGGCCGATCTCTTTCGAGAACACGCGGCTGATCTGTTCCACGGCACCTTTGTTGGCGTCGTATAACCCATAGTTTGGAAAAAACAGGGCGGTGGTATGCGACGACAGGTTGATCACGCGGCCGTTATCGTTCATCAGTTTGCCGGCCAGCTGCATGGAGAAAAATACGCTCTTCACATTCACATCGAACATGCGTTGATAGTCTTCTTCCGTCACCTCGACGATCGGTTTCAGGATAGCGATCACGGCGTTGTTCACCACGACATCGATGCCTCCAAAAGTTTCCTTTGCCTGTTGAAACAAGTTCGTAAGCTGGTCGACCCGACTCACATCGGCTTTTACGGCGATGGCTTTGCCACCGGCGCTTTCGATGCGCGCGATGCTTTCTTGTACGCTGGTGTAATGATTGTCGTCCAGGTAATTGATCACCACGTTGGCCCCTTCCTCTCCGAAACGCTCGGCCGTGGCCTTGCCGATGCCGGTGGCTGCGCCAGTGATAATGGCTGTTTTATGGATTAGCTTCATCATTGTTTTTTTTGTTGTGTTAAAAAAGATCCGAAGTCCTGCTCGCGTTTACTCATACAATCGGGTTGCCGCTTTTGGTGGTGTCGGGAACCTCGTGCGACAAGTCCCAGTGTTCTACGATCTGGTTGTCGGCCACCCGGAAAATATCCACCACTGCCGTGCCCCGGTGGCCCGCGGCTGCTACGGCCAGGCTATGCACGACCACCAGGTCGTTCTCGGCGATGACGCGTTTAACTTCCCATGTGCCCTGGGGCATGATGGTACCAAACAGGTAGGGCAGAAACTGTTTCAAGGCTTCCCTCCCGTTGTCATGGTTGGGATTGTGCTGGATAAAGGTTTGAGAAGAAACATATCGGTCGACGGCCTCCACGCGGCGATTCACCCATACTTCCTGCATGTAGTTCATGACGATCTCTTTTGCTGTTTTCATTGTCTGGTTGATTTGATTTTTTGATTGGATTCAACACTACAAAGGTGCAGCCTGCAAGGGCCGTGGCGATTGGCCAGATCAGGCACGGTATTGGCCGGATTATGCTTTCTGGCGAAAATCGAGGGGTGTAACGCCGGCAGAGCGCTTGAAGAAGCGATTGAATGAGGCCGGGTCGCTGAAGTCCAGGGCGTAGGCGATCTCGGAAATGGATAGGTCGGTGTGTCGCACCTGGGCCTTGGCTTCCAGCAAAAGCATTTCCTGGATGTTCTCCAGGGCGGTGAGCCCGGTGTGTTCTTTGATGACCTTGTTTAAATGATTGGGAGTAACGGCCAGCCTATCAGCATAGTCGGATACGCGCCGCTCCTTTAAAAAATGTGCGGCTACCAGTTTTTTGAATTTGGCCACCAGGATATTGCTTTCCGAAAAACCATTGTAGGAACTCAGATCCTGACGTTCGAAGCTGCGCTTGCATTCCAGCAAGATCAGCGTGAGATACATCCGCACGGCTTCCACTCGTCCTGTTTTTTGATGATGCAATTCTTCATCGATCTTCCGGGTAAAAAACAGGATCTGATCCAATTCTTTGGGCGACAAGTTTAGGAAATGCATATTGGACGGGTGCCAAAACGGATATTCATCGCCCAACTTTCGCGACAGCATTTGTTCTTCCTGCATGAACGCCGGTGTGAACAGCATGTAGTAGCCAAAAAAATCGGGCGTTCTGTCATAGAGCGAAAAGATATCATTGATGGCCGTGAAATTTACGGTACCCCTGCTGTGCCGATATTTTTCCAATCCTAATTCAACCGACACACCTCCGGCCAGCGTGAATCCTATCCGATAGAAAAAAGATTTGAGGGGGCCGATGCGATCCCTTAACCCTTGAGTGGAGTATAATTCGAACCCGGGAATCTTAAGCGAAGCTTCCAGGGTGTTATAACCAAAATCGGCGCTTTGCTCCCTGGAACGGTGCGCGTCGACATAGTGTTCGAGCTTGTATTGCGGAAGTTGTTCCTTTTTTGTCTTGCCCACAGAATCGTTCCTTAAAAAAATAAATGCATCTCCTGCGCGGTTGATCCAAAGATAAACCTTCCACCAATATTCACGCAAAAACACGACCTCTATTAAGCTAAAAAAAACAGCCGCTGCTCAAAATAACGCGTGCATTTAAAAAGCCGGAGGATGTCGAATATTTCTGTCTCCAAGCCGTATTTTACATAAATTGCTTTCATGAAAAGCGCAAAACTCCCTCCTCCTGAAATAGCCGCTCCTACCCCTGCGACGCTTGAGCAGGAAAGAAAGGTTTTGCTGGAATTGGGAAATGACATTACCCGGGTTCGGGAGAAGAACGACCTGCTCACGCTTTTCAGAAAACGGATCAAACAGTTATTTTACTTTACGCATACGATTGTTACCCTGATTGACCGCAAAGATGAAACCTATGTGCCTTTCCTGCTGGACAATGAAGGGTCTCCTATCCGGTCGCATGAGCGCTACCAGGAAATGGTGGAGGCCAGGTTTTCGTTGAACGAACCTTTCATCCAGGCGGTGTTGCAGGCAGAAGAACCGATATCTTTTTTGCTGGAAGATATCATGGACAAACCCAAAAGTCCTGCTTTTCTCCGCGTTAACTACGAAAAAGGCGTAAGAGAAATTCTCATGACCCGGCTTATGAAAGAAGGACAGCCAATGGGTTTTATTCACATCTATTCCGACAAACCAGGCAGCTTTAGCAACGAATTTCGAAATGTTATTA
>CBIHQM010000003.1:0-41631 GCA_966211885.1 uncultured Chryseolinea sp. | reverse complement strand
TCACATCAAACCCCCTGTTTTTCATATCGCCGGCCCGGAACGTGAGCAATTTGGCCGCTTCGATCTTCGTGGCCATATCGGCCAGTTTGAAGGCGATGCCCTGGAATTGCGAAATGGGCTGATTGAACTGATGACGCTCTTTGGAGTAGTTTCGGGCGGCGTCGTAGGCCCCCGTGGCGATACCCAGGCTGAGGGCGGCAATGGAAATGCGGCCTCCATCGAGCACTTTCATGGACTGGATAAAACCTTCCCCTTCTTTACCGAGCATCTGGTCTTTATGAATCCTGCAGTCGGTGAAGATCATTTCGGCCGTTTCGGAGGCGCGCATGCCCAGCTTGTTTTCCTTCTTTCCCGAGGTGAATCCGGGTGTGCCTTTTTCGATAACGAAGGCCGTCATGCCCCGCGAGTCGCCCACGGCGCCTGTGCGCACGATCACTACCGCCACATTGCCAGACCGGCCATGGGTGATGAAATTTTTTGCTCCGTTGAGTACCCAATAATCGCCATCTTTTACGGCTACCGTTCGCATGTTGCCGGCGTCCGAACCGGTATTGGGTTCGGTGAGGCCCCAGGCCCCGATCCATTCGGCTGTGGCAAGTTTGGGCAGATAGGCTTGTTTCTGTGAGGCATTGCCAAAGAGCAGGATGTGATTTGTGCAAAGCGAATTATGGGCTGCCATAGAGAGACCGATCGAGCCATCGATTCGCGAGATTTCGGCGATGGCGGTGATGTATTCCAGGTAGCCAAAGCCGGCACCCCCATACTCTTCCGGCACCAGCACGCCCATCAATCCCAGGCCACCCATTTTTTTGAAGAGGTCGATGGGGAATTCCTGGCGCTCATCCCAATCCATCATGTGTGGCTTTATTTCTTTGGCCCCGAAGTCGCGAACCATATCACGGATCATCTTTTGGTTTTCGGTTTCCTGGAAGTTCACGGTCATCGGGTTGTCCATTAATGCTTGCATAGTTAGAGGGTAAAATTTGAGGGCATAAAAGTACGATTAAAATATAAACTAACAAACGAATGTTAGGTTAAATCGATTGCTTAAGAAAAATGGCTAAGAAATGCCCCAAAGGACGTGTTAAAGCGACTTGTGTCACTAAAATTCATAATTTCGCATTCCAAAAATTCTTTAATCCCCTCTAATCATGAAAATTGCTGTAGTTGGCACAGGTTACGTAGGTCTGGTAACCGGAACATGTTTTGCAGAAACGGGTAATACAGTCACTTGCGTAGATATCGATCAGGCGAAAGTCGATAAACTAAAAAGTGGCCGCATCACCATTTATGAACCCGGTCTGGAGCAGTTGTTCGACCGCAACATCAAACAAGGTCGTCTTTTTTTCACCACCAGCCTGGAAGAAGGCATTAAGGACGCAAAAATTATTTTCCTCGCGCTCCCCACGCCTCCCGGGGCCGACGGATCAGCCGATCTCAAATATGTTCTGAAAGTAGCCGAAGATCTCGGCCCACTGCTGAAAGACTATGCTGTAGTGGTAGACAAAAGCACCGTTCCCGTGGGCACCGCCGAAAAAGTGCAAAAGAAAATAGCCGCTGGTGCAAAAGTTGAATTCGATGTGGTTTCGAACCCCGAGTTTTTACGCGAAGGTGTGGCCGTGGACGATTTTATGAAACCCGATCGCGTCGTGGTGGGCACGAACTCTCCCAAAGCCCGCAAAGTGATGGAAGCCTTGTATGCCCCCTTTGTGCGTCAGGGAAACCCGATCATTTTTATGGATGAACGTTCGGCCGAGTTGACGAAATATGCAGCCAATTCTTTCCTCGCCACCAAGATCACCTTCATGAACGAGATCGCTAACCTCTGCGAACTGTTGGGAGCCGACGTGGATTCCGTGCGCAAAGGAGTGGGCACCGACAGCCGCATCGGCAAACGGTTCTTATTTCCTGGCATCGGCTATGGAGGAAGCTGTTTCCCGAAAGATGTGCAGGCGTTGGCCAAGTCTTCGGAGGACGCGAATTATGAATTTAAGATTCTGACGGCAGTGATGGATGTGAACGAAAGCCAGAAGACACGGCTCATTCCCCACATCAAAAAATATTTCAATGGCAACCTCAAAGGCAAGACCATCGCGATCTGGGGACTTTCCTTCAAGCCTCACACCGACGACATCCGCGAAGCGCCATCGTTGTACAACATCGACGAGTTGTTGAAAGAGGGTGCGATCCTGAAGGTGCACGATCCGGAGAGCATGGACAATGTAAAGAAAGTGGTTGGCGACAAAGTGCAATACAGCAACACACCCTACGAAGCGGCGCAGGACGCCGATGCGATCTTCATTGCAACGGAGTGGCCCGAATTCCGCACACCCGATTTCGACAAGCTGTCGTCGATCCTGAAAAATAAGGTGATCTTTGACGGCAGAAACTTATACGATCTGAATTTTATGAAAGAACAGGGATACGTCTATTACAGCATTGGAAGGGAGGTCATCCATGGCTAAACAACGCGTGCTGATCACCGGCGGTGCCGGTTTTTTGGGATCGCATCTTTGCGACCGGTTCCTGAAAGAAGGCTTTCATGTGATCGCGATGGACAACCTGATCACCGGCGACCTGCGCAACATCGAGCACCTTTTTAAAAATGCCGATTTTGAATTCTATCATCACGATGTGTCGACCTTCGTGCACGTCCCTGGAGAATTGCACTACATTCTGCACTTCGCCTCTCCGGCCAGTCCGATCGACTACCTAAAAATTCCGATTCAGACGTTGAAGGTGAGTTCGTTGGGTACACACAACCTGCTGGGTCTCGCGCGTTCGAAGAAAGCCAGGATCCTGGTGGCTTCTACCTCGGAAGTATACGGCGATCCGCTGGTGCATCCGCAGACGGAAGAATACTACGGCAACGTGAACCCTATTGGTCCGCGCGGTGTATACGACGAAGCAAAACGTTTCCAGGAAGCCATCACCATGGCCTACCATACTTATCACAACCTGGAAACCCGCATTATCAGAATATTCAATACTTACGGCCCACGCATGCGCCTGAACGACGGCCGCGTGCTTCCCGCCTTTATCGGGCAAGCCCTTCGCGGCGAAGACCTGACAGTTTTTGGTGATGGATCGCAAACCCGCTCCTTCTGCTATGTGGACGACGAAGTGGACGGCATTTTCCGCCTCCTGATGTCCGACTATCACCTCCCGGTGAACATCGGCAACCCCGATGAAATTACCATCGGCGACTTTGCCGAGGAGATCGTAAAACTCACAGGCACAAAGCAAAAAGTGGTGTACAAGCCGTTGCCCCAGGACGATCCGAAGCAACGCCAACCCAACATCACCAAGGCCAAGGAATTGCTGGGATGGTCGCCGAAAGTGTCGCGCGCCGAAGGCTTGAAGATCACCTACGAGTACTTCAAGAGCCTGCCGCAGGAAGTGCTCTTCCAACGCGATCATAAGGATTTTCAGAGATACGTACGCTAACCCTTCACGGTGATGACAAAACGAAAGATATTAATTACAGGGGGAGCAGGCTTCATCGGATCGCACGTCGTCCGTTTGTTTGTCAATAAGTATCCCGACTACACGGTGGTCAATCTGGACAAGCTCACCTATGCGGGCAACCTGGAAAATTTGCGCGACATCGAGAAGAAGCCGAACTATCACTTTGAAAAAGGCGACATCCTCGATATCGAATTCCTGTTCGAGGTTTTCAAAAAATATGCCATCGACGGCGTGATCCACCTGGCGGCAGAATCGCACGTGGATCGTTCGCTGCATAATCCCACGGAATTTGCCGAGACCAATATTTTAGGGACGCTCAACCTTCTCCGCGCAGCGCAGGCTTCGTGGGCAAATGCCTATGAGGGAAAAGTCTTCTATCATATTTCCACCGACGAGGTATATGGCTCTGCAGACCATGGCGGTTTCTTTACCGAGACCACACCCATCGATCCGCGTTCTCCCTACTCAGCATCCAAGGCCAGCTCCGATCACTTTGTGAGTGCTTTTCACAACAGTTTCAGTTTGCCCACCCGCATCAGCCGGTGCTCGAACAACTATGGCCCCTTCCATTTCCCGGAGAAGCTGATCCCGTTGATGATCAACAATATTCTCAACAACAAACCGCTGCCCGTCTACGGCAAAGGCGAAAACATTCGCGACTGGTTGTTTGTGGAGGATCATGCCCGCGCGATCGACAGTATCTTTCACTCCGGTAAAACCGGCGAGGTGTACAACATCGGTGGTAACAACGAGTGGCGGAATATCGACCTGGTGAAGTTCCTGTGTTACACGATGGATAAAAAATTGGGTCGCGAGGAAGGAACATCAGCCAAGCTGATCACGTATGTGAAAGATCGCCTGGGTCACGATCTGCGCTATGCCATAGACGCCTCCAAGCTAACCGCCGAAACAGGCTGGAGGCCACAAGTGACGTTTGAAGAGGGGCTGGAAAAAACCGTGGATTGGTATCTCGCCAACCAGGAATGGTTGAAAAACGTGACGTCGGGCGACTACCTGAAATATTATTCAAAAATGTACCAGGCCTAAGGCTTGCATAACAACGCACTCTATGAAAGGTATTATTCTTGCCGGTGGATCGGGCACGCGCTTGTATCCGCTGACGATGGCGGTGAGCAAACAGCTCATGCCGGTGTATGACAAACCGATGATCTATTACCCGTTGTCGGTATTGATGATGGCCGGCATCCGGGAGATCCTTTTTATTTCCACACCGCATGACCTGCCCATGTTTGAAAAGTTGCTCGGCGACGGCAAGCGATTGGGATGCAATTTTCAATATGAAGTACAACCCTCGCCCGATGGCCTCGCGCAGGCGTTCATCATCGGCGAGAAATTCGTGGGCAAGGACAAGGTGGCGTTGATCCTGGGCGATAACATTTTCTATGGTTCCGGCATGCAGACCATCCTCCAATCCAACAGCGATCCCGACGGCGGTGTGGTGTTTGCCTATCACGTTCTCGATCCGGAACGTTATGGCGTGGTGGAGTTCGATGCGAACAAAAAAGTCATTTCCATAGAGGAAAAACCCAAGCAACCAAAATCCAACTACGCTGTACCCGGCTTGTATTTCTATGACAACGATGTGGTCGCCATTGCCAAAGCCTTGAAACCAAGTCCCCGCGGCGAGCTGGAGATCACGGACGTGAACAACGAGTATCTGCGGAGAGGCAAATTGAAAGTGGCCCCCATGAGCCGCGGCACCGCCTGGCTGGATACGGGTACATTCGATTCGCTGATGCAGGCCGGCAATTTTGTGCAGGTGATCGAGCAACGCCAGGGATTGAAGGTAGGATGCATCGAGGAGATTGCCTACCGGATGAAATTCATCACCAAGGATCAACTTCTGCAGCTAGCCAAGCCGTTGGAGAAGAGCGGTTATGGCAGCTATCTGAAGAATTTGCCGGAATATATTTAACCGCATGATCGGCGAGCTTTTTGTTGCTAACGCTTCGAAGATAACGCCCGATGTCGCCCTGGTTCAGCCACTGTGGGCAGAGATCGAGAAACTGTATAGCCATCGGTCACGCCGCTATCATAGCTTGGCGCATTTGGAAAAAATGACAACCGAATTAGAGGGTGTGAGGGCCGAGATCGAAGATTTCGCAGCCATTGTTTTCGCGATCGTGTATCATGATGCCGTCTACAAGGCCACGAAAAAAGACAACGAGGAGAAGAGTGCCGAGTTGGCCCGGAAGCGATTAGCTACCCTGTCCTATTCTCCGGGATCTGTTGAGCGCGTCGCGGCCCACATCCTGGCCACAAAATCCCATCACAAAAGCGAGGACAACGACACGAATTTATTCACGGACGCCGATCTGTCGGTTTTGGGTGCTCCCTGGGAGGCCTACCGGGAATACTATCAGCAAATCAGAAAGGAATATGCCATCTATCCGGATTTGCTCTATAAGCCGGGGCGGCGAAAAGTTTTGCAACATTTTTTGGACCTGCCAGCGATCTTTAAAACCGAGACCTTCCACAGACGTTACGAAGGGCAAGCCCGGGAAAACCTGTTCCGGGAACTAGAAACCCTGTAAATCGGTATTAGAATCAGTAGAATTCCTCCGGCTTTTGGTAAAAACCCAAAAAAG
Source organism: uncultured Chryseolinea sp. (assembly GCA_966211885.1). GTDB lineage: Bacteria > Bacteroidota > Bacteroidia > Cytophagales > Cyclobacteriaceae > Chryseolinea. Next base: position 35,554 of record CBIHQM010000003.1, on the reverse strand, counting down.
ATTTACTTTTGCGCAAGTTTCTGATAAATTATCAAGGGGGGACAAACAGTCCCCTCTTTGTTTATAGAATATTTTCAGATGGAAATTGCGGAGGAAATCAGGAAAATCGCGGTCTCGAAGCTGCTCAATCCACACCATTTTGTGGTGGACGTGGTGGTTTCGGCACGGAAGGGGCCTAAAAAGGTGTTGATCACCCTGGATGGCGACGAAGGTGTGAACATCGACGACTGCGCCAACCTGAGCCGGGAAATTGGAAAGGCATTGGAAGAGTCCAACCTCATGGACGAAGCCTATATGCTGGAGGTATCCACCCCCGGCGTAGACCAGCCCCTGCAGCTCCATCGCCAGTATAAAAAGCATATCGGTCGGAAATTGAAATTGAAGCTCCGCGACAAGATCGTGGAGGGAAAACTCACCGAGGTTGCCGACGACAAGATCGCAGTGATCCAGGAAACGGGAACCGGTAAGCAGAAAGAGACGGTGGTGTTGGATATTCCTTTTTCAGAGATCGAAAAATCATTTGTGTTAGTAAGTTTCAAATAGACATAACCATGGATGCACATGAATTAATTCAGTCGTTTGCTGAATTCGCAAAGCAGAAAAACATCGACAGGCCCACGATGATCCGGATCCTGGAGGATGTGTTTCGCAACATGATTAAGAAGAGATTTGGCTCCGATGAGAAATTTGACATCATCGTGAATGCCGACAAAGGCGATTTGGAAATCTATCGCTTCCGCGAGATCGTGGATGATGACTCCGAGGACATTTGGGATTTTGACAAGATCAGCCTGACGGAGGCCCACAAGATCGAGCCCGACTTTGAAGTGGGCGAAGAAGTTTCGGAACAGATCTTCATCGACGACTTCGGCCGTCGCGCGGTGACTACGGCGCGCCAGACGCTTATTCAAAAAGTGAAAGACCTGGAGAAGGACATCCTTTTCCAAAAATATAAAGACCTGGTGGGCGAGATCATTGCTGGCGAAGTGTACCAGGTGTTGAGCCGCGAAGTGCTGCTGACGGATGCCGAAAGCAACGAAGTCGCCATTCCGCGCAACGAGCAGATCCAGAAGGATCGCTATCGCAAGGGTGAAAACGTTCGTGCTATCGTGCACAAGGTGGAGATGGTGAACGGCAATCCGAAGATCATCCTGTCGCGCACGTCGCCCGTTTTCCTGGAGCGGCTGTTCGAGCAGGAAGTGCCCGAAGTATACGACGGTCTGATCACCATCAAGAAAGTGGTGCGTGAGCCCGGCGAGCGTGCCAAAGTGGCCGTGGAATCCTATGACGACCGCATCGACCCGGTGGGCGCTTGCGTGGGTATGAAGGGATCGCGGATTCACGCCATCGTGCGGGAATTGCAGAACGAGAACATCGACGTGATCAACTACACGGAAAACCTGGAACTTTACATTCAGCGGGCACTAAGTCCGGCGAAAATTGTTTCCATTAAGATAGACAAAGACAACGGGCGCGTTTCTGTTTACCTGAAACCCGATCAGGTATCGCTCGCCATCGGAAAAGGTGGTTTGAATATCAAGTTGGCCAGCCGTTTAGTGGGTTATGAAATCGATGTATTCCGCGAATTGGCCGAAGGACAATCGGAAGAGGATGTGGATCTGAGCGAATTCTCCGACGAGATCGAAAGCTGGGTGATCGACGAATTGAACCGCATCGGTTTAGACACCGCCAAGAGTGTATTGGCATTGTCGAAAGAAGAATTGGTGCGCCGCACCGACCTCGAAGAAGAAACTGTCGATGGTGTGCTGGGCATCTTGAAGAAGGAATTTGAATAGAGGGCGAACCTATCTGTTCGCCGCAAGTTGGATAGAGAAGTTGGTGAGGCTGTGATGCAAGCATGAATACAACGTTAAATTTCGCGGCATCGGCGATATAGGTTTTAAAGTGTTTAAAAAACAGGCATATTTGAGTATGGCAGAAGAAAAATTGATCAGGTTGAGTCAGGCAGCAAGGAAGCTCAATGTGGGCCATGGCACCATCTTGGATTTTCTGGCGAAGAAGGGCTTTGAGGTAGAAAACAACCCCAATGCCAAGCTCACTCCTGAGCAAGTAACTCTTTTGTCGAAAGAGTTTGCTTCTTCCGCCACCGAAAAACTGGAAGCCTCCGGGCTTTCCATCGGCGTGAAACACGCCGACAACGTCGTGCTGGAAACGGAAAAAGAAACGGCTAAAAAACGGGTCGATGATGAGGAAAGCAGCATCATGATCAAGAACCTGGGTTCCAAAGACCTCAAGGCGAAAGAGGAACCCAAGGCCGAAAAAGTGGAGCGCGAAAAGCCGAAACTGGAAGGCATTAAGGTGGTGGGCAAAATCGAGCTGGAGAAGAAGCCTGTTGTAGAAGAAGAAAAGCCCGTAGCCAAGGTTGTCGAACCGGAGAAGAAAGTAGAGAAGGAAGCTCCGAAAGAAGTTAAGAAAGTTGAAGAGCCCGTCGCAGTAGTAGAACCCAAGAAGCCGGTAGAGCAGCCCCAGCCACCCGTAGTGGTGCCGCCGCCCGTCAAGGAAGAACCCGTGGTTGAAAAACAACCCGAACAAGAGCTTATTAAAGGTCGCGCAGACCGTTTGCAGGGCTTGAAAGTCGTGGATAAGATCCAGCTTCCGGAGAAGAAGACGAATGCACCCGTAGCCTCTTCCGATACACAGAAGGACAACAAAGGCAAGCGCCCCCGCAAGCGCATCCCTACCGATCAACCCGGTGGCAATGCACCCCCGCAGCAGCAACAACCCGGTGGAGGCCCGCCGCGTGGCCCGCGCCCGCAGCAAGCGCCGCAACGGGGCAGAGGCCCTCAGCCTCCCCGCGTTCAAAAGGCAGAGCCTACCGAGAAAGAAATTCAAGATCAGATCCGCGCCACGCTGGCCAAATTGAGCGGCGGTGGTAATAAGAAAGGCGGCGCCAAATACAGAAGAGAAAAACGTCAGGCGAACTCCGATGCGCAGGAGCAGCAAATGCTGCAAGATCAGGAAGCATCGAAGACCCTGAAAGTAACGGAATTCATCTCCGCCAACGACTTGGCTTCGATGATGAACGTTTCCGTGAACGACGTCATCTCCACTTGCCTTAGCTTGGGTATGTTCGTATCCATCAACCAACGACTCGATGCAGAGGCGATCACCGTCATTGCCGACGAGTTTGGCTATGCCGTGCAATTCACCTCTGCCGAAGAAGAGTTGGATATGCAAGAGGAAGTTGAGGACCAAGACGCCTTGCAACCGCGCGCACCCATCGTGACCATCATGGGTCACGTCGATCACGGTAAAACTTCATTGCTGGATTATATCCGCAATACTAAAGTAACCGCATCCGAGGCCGGCGGTATCACGCAGCACGTAGGTGCCTACGACGTAATGACCAAGAGCGGTCACAAGATCGCCTTCCTCGATACACCCGGTCACGAAGCGTTTACCGCTATGCGTGCACGCGGTGCCAAGCTGACGGACATTGCCATCATCGTGGTGGCTGCCGACGACGATGTGATGCCGCAAACGAAAGAAGCCATCAACCACGCACAAGTGGCTGGGGTGCCCATCGTGATTGCCATCAACAAAATTGACAAGCCTTCGGCCAACCCCGAACGCATTCGCGAAGGTCTTTCCAAGATCAATATTCTTGTCGAGGAGTGGGGTGGTAAATATCAAAGCTCCGAGATTTCTGCGAAGACTGGAAAGGGTATCGACTCCCTGCTGGAAAAAGTATTGCTCGAAGCAGAATTGTTGAACCTGAAAGCAAATCCCGATCGCCGGGCCACGGGTTCGGTTATCGAAGCATCGTTGGATAAAGGCCGCGGCTATGTGGCCACGATCATGGTGCAAACCGGAACCTTGCGCGTAGGCGACATCTTGCTGGCCGGCGCAAACTACGGACGCGTGAAAGCCATGTTCGACGACACCGGAAAGAAAGTGGCTGAAGCAGGACCTTCCACACCCGTGGTGGTACTGGGTCTTGACGGAGCGCCTCAAGCCGGTGAAAAAGTGATGGTCATGGAAACGGATCGTGAGGCACGCGAAGTGGCTACGAAACGCGGACAGATCATGCGCGAGCAAAGTATCCGCACGAAGAAACACATCACGCTGGATGAGATCGGCCGTCGTTTGGCGATCGGTAACTTCAAGCAATTGAACGTGATCGTGAAAGGCGACGTGGACGGATCGGTGGAAGCCCTTACCGACTCCCTGTTGAAACTTTCGACACAAGAAATACAAGTGGCCATCATCCACAAAGGTGTGGGCCAGATCTCAGAATCGGATGTGTTGTTGGCATCAGCATCGGATGCCATCATCCTGGGCTTCCAGGTGCGGCCTTCCGCAGCAGCGCGCCGTGTAGCAGACAACGAAGAGATCGAAATCCGTCTGTACTCCATCATCTATGACGCCATCAACGATGTGAAGGCCGCCATGGAGGGTATGTTGGCACCGGAAACCGAGGAAGTGATCGTGGGCAATGCCGAAGTGCGCGAAGTGTTCAAGATCTCCAAGATCGGAACGATCGCCGGCTGTATGGTCACCGATGGCTCCATCAAACGCAGCAACCCGATCCGCCTCATCCGCGATGGTATCGTGGTGTATGCCGGCAAGCTGGGTTCATTGAAGCGTCACAAAGACGATGCAAGCGAAGTGAAGACAGGCTTCGACTGCGGTATCGGCATCGACGGATTCAACGACATGCAAGTGGGCGATGTGATCGAAAGCTACGAGCAACGCGAAGTGAAGAGAACCTTGTAAGACTCTTCCGGATGAATATAAAAGAACCCTGGTCTTTAAAACGGTCAGGGTTTTTTCATGGGTTTCGTTTGAGGATGTGAATGCATGAAAGCTTCCCTGGTTAGTAAATTTTTAGTGCTCCTTGTTATTGTCCCGCTGCTAATGTCCTGCAGTGTAAGGGATAAAACTTTTCCCATCGCGACCGTGGGCATCCAGCCCTATAAACCGTTCGACCGGAGCCAGGCAGACACCGTCGCGGCGGTCATCGCCAAGGTGTATGGCTTCAAGGTCCATGTCTTGAAGGCTCTTCCTATTCCTGCGCAGACTTTTGTGAACGAAAAATCGCCGCGATATCGTGCGGACAAAATTTTGAGAATCCAGGACGAACAAAGACCGGACTCGCTGGACTTTATTTTAGGAATGACGTCCTACGACATCTCTACTACAAAAAGAGATGGTGACGGAAACATCAAAAAACCGGAGACTAAATATTCCGATTGGGGAATTATGGGTTTGGGATATCGCCCCGGGCAAAGTTGTGTGGTGTCGACTTTTCGCATAAAGGGCGACGAAAAGAAATTTAGGGAGCGTTTAAAGAAAATTTGTATCCACGAAATCGGTCACAACCTCGGGCTCGACCATTGCAAAACAGAGGGTTGTGTGATGGCCGATGCGGCGGAAACCATTGCCACCATCGATCATGTCAAAGCAACCCTGTGTGCAGCATGCCGACGGAGATTGAATTAGCAGCTTCATCCAAATCAATGCAAACCGGTAATCAGCGCCCGGGAGATTTCATTGTAATCCAAATTTCAACCCCTGCTTCATTGCCTTTTCGTACTTGCGCTGATCAAAGCGGTAGAGGAAGGGTGCTTTATGGGCGCCACCTTGTTTGCGTTCGTTGAGGCGTTCCAGGATATCGAGGGCGAGTATTTTCTTTTGAAAATTACGGCGGTCGAGTTGTTTGTCAAGGATGGTTTCGTACATCCGTTGCAGCTCGGGCATGGTGAATTTTGGAGGCAACAAGTCCCTTCCCACAGGATAGTCGTTGAGGTTCCGGCGCAAAGACTCCAGGGCTTTCTCCAGGATGTTGTTGTGATCCAGAATAAGTGTTGGAACTTTATCAATGTCCCACCATTGACAGGTTTCCGAAAATTCGTCGGGCTTGGGGACCACTTTGGAAAACTCCACCAGGGCCCAGTAGCCAATGGAGACGAAGCGTTCCGTTAACCATGATTTGTTCTTTACCTCCAAGGGTGGCTCGATGCCATGCTTCGACCGTTCGCGGTTTGGATCGCCAAAGGCATAGAACTGCTGCAGGTAAATGTTGTTGAGCCCCGTCCGTTGATGGAGGACCCGGATCGCGGCTTCCTCGATGTGCTCGCCCTTGAGAATGAATCCGCCGGGGAGGCACCAGCGGTGCGTATCCTTCCACTCCAGCAACAATACCTTGAGCTGGTTGTCGTGAAAGCCGAAGATCACATTGTCGATGGAAAGGTGTGTGAGGTAATACAAGTGGCCTTTCTCAAAGAATTCGCGCCGACTAAGCTTCTGCGCTGGTTTTTTTCCCATGCTGCTAATATAGAGAAACCGCGGGGTGCATAAAAAATTTTTCAATGCGTACTTTAGACACATTGAAAATTTGTATCATTGTGTACCATAAACACAATAAAAATGAAGATTTCTTTCCGCTATACCTTGCTGGCGATCCCGTTGGTGGCCGTCCTGGGTCTGTCGTTTGCCACCCGCCCGGCCTACCGCGACCTCAATAAAAACGGCAAGATGGATGTGTACGAAGACACATCGAAGCCCGTGGCGGCCCGGGTCAATGATCTTTTGTCGCAGATGACCCTGGAGGAGAAGGCCGGCATGATGTTCATCAACGGCGTGCGTCTCAACGACGACGGCAGTCTTGAAGAACGGCCGGGCACCGGCATGTTTGCCTTTGCACCCACCGCGCCCTCGCTGATCCGCGACAAGAAAATGAACCACCTGAACATCTGGGCAGCGCCGGGCACGAAGGCACTGGCCACGTGGTATAACAACATTCAAAAAATGGCAGAGGAAAGCCGGTTGGGTATTCCCATTACGCTGGCATCGGATCCACGTCATTATTTTAGCAACAACATCTTCGCGATGTCGGCCGAGAGCTTTTCGCAGTGGCCGGAGCAGCTTGGCTTTGCCGCCATTGGCGACGAGGCGCTCACGCGAAAGTTTGCTGACATCGCCCGTCAGGAATATCTGGCGGTGGGTATCCGCGAAGCCTTACACCCTATGGCCGACCTGGCCACGGAGCCGCGTTGGCCTCGCGTGAGCGGAACCTTTGGGGAAGACGCCAACCTGTCGGCCAAAATGATCAAGGCCTATGTGCTGGGTTTCCAGGGCACCACTCTCGACAAGAACGGCGTGGCTTGCATGACGAAACATTTTTCGGGTGGAGGTCCGCAGAAAGAAGGACTTGACCCTCACTTCGAGTTTCAAAAAGGACAAGTTTACCCAGGTAATAATTTCAACTATCACCTCATTCCGTTTGAAGCGGCGTTTGCGGCTAAGACGGCGGCCATCATGCCCTACTATGGTGTGCCAACGGATCAGACCAGCGAGAACGTAGCGTTCAGTTTCAACAAGGACATCATCACCAAACTGCTGCGCGAGAAATATAAATACGACGGCGTGGTTTGCACCGACTGGGGTCTGATCACCGATGCCAAAATGGGTAACGTGGTGTGGCCGGCCCGCGCCTGGGGTGTTGAGAATTTGAGCGAGAAGGAAAGAGTGTTGAAGGTGATAAACGCCGGCGTGGATCAGTTTGGCGGCGAGAGTGTGCCCGAGCATGTTGTGGCACTGGTGAAGGATGGCCAGTTGAGCGAGAAGCGTGTCGATGAATCGGTGAAACGATTGCTCCGTCAGAAGTTTGAATTGGGATTGTTCGATAACCCCTATGTGGACGTCGATAAGGCCACGCAGATCGTGGGCAAGGAAGAATTCAAGAAGGCGGGCGAAGTGGCCCAGCGCCGTGCCATCACGTTGCTAAAGAACGATGCGAAAACCCTGCCCCTCTCGGGCAGGAAAAAGATCTTTGTTCAAAATATCGATAAGGCCGTGGCCGCGCAATACGGTGAAGTGGTCGACACCCCGGAGGCTGCCGAGTTGGCCATCATTCGCTTGAAAACACCGTGGGTGCCTGTGGAAACTGAAAATTTTCTGGCGAAGATGTTTCACCATGGCGACCTGGATTTTAAAGGCAAAGAGAAAGAGGACATTCTCAAACTACTCAACACCGTGCCCACCGTCGTAGACATTTATCTAGACCGTCCTGCGGTGATCCCCGAGATCAGCGCCAAAGCAAAAGCGCTCGTGGCCAACTATGGTGCCAGCGATGCGGCGCTGTTGGATGTGATCTTTGGAAAAGCAAAACCCGAAGGCAAGCTGCCCTTTGAATTGCCCTCTTCGATGGAGGCCGTGCGCAATCAAAAAGAAGATGTGCCTTATGACTCGAAAGATCCGCTGTACAAATTCGGTTTTGGGTTGTCGTATTCGAAAGAAGTAAATCAATAATCATTTAAACAGACAGAGACATGATCAATCGCAGAGATTTTTTGAAGGGCTCGGGTGCGTTGGCATTGGGTGGCCTTATGTTGCCGGGAAACGCGGAGGCGTTTTCTGCTTTTATGAAAGGTGCCACTAAACCTATCGGCATCCAGATGTTCACGTTGTTAAGGTTGATGGGCGATGATGTGAAGGGAACCTTCAAGAAGCTTGCCGACATCGGGTTCAAGGACATTGAAACGGCGTTCAGTCCCAAGGGCTATTATTACGGTCTGAAGCCAAAGGAATTGAAGACCATGATCGAAGACGCCGGCATGAAATGGCGCAGCCACCATGTGATGGGCGCCCCGTTCAAGATGCCCGACGGCCGCTCGTTGCCACCGGAGTATGCCTTCATTGCGACGCTGCCCAACCTTCGCGACAACTACCAACAGTTGGTGGACGAAGCGGCGGAAGGCGGACTGCCTTATCTCGTTTGTGCCAGCGCACCGGTGGGCACGTTGGACGAGATCAAAGGTTCGATCGATATTTTTAGCAAGACCGGGGAGGCTTGTAAGAAGTCGAAGATCCAGTTTGCGTATCACAACCACGCCACGGAATTTGACCTGGTGGAAGGAAAGCGGCCGTATGATTTGATTATGTCGCAGACCGACAAAGAGCTGGTGAAGATGGAGCTTGATTTGGCGTGGGCTACGAAGGCGAAACAGAATCCGGTTGATTTGTTTAAGCAATATCCGGGTCGGTTTCCGTTATGGCATGTGAAGGATATCAGCAGCGATTTGAATACGATCACGGAAATCGGGAATGGTGTCGTGCAGTTTAAGCCAGTGTTTGAGAATGCGAAGCTTTCGGGGATGAAGTATTTCTTTTACGAGCAGGACATGGCGCCGTCGATGGAAAGTGTGACTACTAGCTTTGCTAATTTGTCGAAAATCATTTAGAACCACCTCGCCTTCGCTAAAGCTTCGGCGAGCAAGAGAGACGCAAAGAGCGCAAAGTTAATGCAGAGAAGGGCTTTGCGTTGACTTTGCGCCTCTGCGCCTTTGCGGTTCAAATTTTTTATAGGGCGTTCGCTACTTTAAATACCCACGCATATTGACAGGGGTTAGTGGCCGGATTTAGCGAAGGAGGTGTGATCTTGAGATCACTTCCGCTGGCCGCTTGCGTCACCTTGCCGGAATATCCCAGTAACGAAACTTTTGCGTTTTTGCTTACGCCCTTCACCGTGAGCGATTGTTCCGGGAATTTTGTGCAGATCACATAAAGATCATTTCCTTTCCGGGTATAATACACTTTGGTATCGGCTGTCACCGTGGGAGCCTTATCCCACGAGCGCGTGCCATAGATGGCTTCACCATTCACGCGCAGCCATCCGCCCATATCAGCAAGACGTTGTTGCATGATCACCGGGATGCGTCCGTCGGCGGTGGGGCCGATGTTCAACAGCAAGTTTCCTCCACGCGCTACTTTGTCGACCAGAATGTGTACGAGCTTTTCGGATGTCGAATAGTCCGAGAGTTGTTCGTTCCGGTTGTAGCCAAACGAGCCGCCGATGCCCCGGCATTCTTCCCAGGGATGTTCGATCTTTTTTCCGACGGAAGTTTGGTCATGCACGAGGTCGTATTCGGTAGTATAAATGCCACCGTGTTTGCTCCGCGTTTCTTTTCCCCAACGGTCGTTCACCACCACGGTTTCTTTCACCGGCGATTCGTTGTAGAGCCACGCCAGGAACGACGTGCTTTTCCAGGTCTCGCTGGGGTGTTCCCACTCGCCATCGGTCCACACCACGTCGGGTTTGTAGCGGGTCACGAGGTCTTTCATTTGGGGGATCATGTGGTCGTCAACGTATTTGTTTACGTCTGCCTTGTAGAGGGGATTGAACCATTCGTAGAGCGAATAGTAGAAACCCATGTGGAGGCCTTTTGCTTTCACGGCTTGGGAGAGGTCGCCGGCCAGGTCGCGGTGCGGACCCACATCGACGGCGTTCCAGTTCCAGGACTGGGCGCTGGGCCAAAGCGTGAACCCTTCGTGGTGCTTGGAGGTGAGCACGACATAGCGGGCGCCGGATTGTTCCAGGATGGTGGCCCAATCGGCGGGCTCGAACATCTCGCATGTAAAACCTTTTACAAAATCCTGGTACTTGAAATCTTTGCCGTAGGTGCGGTTGTGAAAATCATTGAACTCTTTGTATGTCGCCGCCTTGGGATCGAGCAGGCGCCACCAATACCACTCGGCATATTGTTCGTAGACCGCAGACTTGGTAGGCCCCCAGGCCGGCACCGAGAACACGCCCCAGTGAATGAAGATGCCGAACTTGGCATCCTGAAACCACGTGGGCACGGGGCGACTGTCGATGGAATTCCAGTTGGCTTCGTATTGGGCCTGGGCGCTGAGGCCACAAACGAATAGCGTTACAAAAAAGAAAAGTGGTCGTAGCATAGGCGTAGTGTTATGTGGGTCTACGAATCTACCAAATTTCCCTGCGCCGAGTTTATTTCTTATTTGAAAGGTGAGTCGTGGAGGAATAAATAAATAAAAAAAGCCCCACCAATTCTGGCGGGGCCCCTCTTCGTGCAAGCGGAGAGGTAAGATCGTGTGATCAGAACTTCACTTGAGGTGCGTCTTGTGCACTTTGTGAGGCTTCGAATCCTTTGCGGGTGCTGAAGTCTTCTTCGCCACCGAACCAGCTCAGGGCTTTTCTTTTCCAGAAACCGCGGATGAAACTATTGTATCCTTTGATGGATTCATTGTAGCGTTGACGTGCCACGTTGATGCGATTCTCCGTGCCCTCCAATTGGGATTGCAGGTCCTGGAAATTTTCGGTGGAGCGGATCTGCGGATACGCCTCGAATGCCAGGTTGATGGCGGTGTTGATTTTGCGGCCAGCAATCTCCAGGTCCTCCGGAGTTTTTGCATTCACGATGCCGGCGCGGGCTTGTGTTACCCCCAGCAAAATACCTTTTTCATTTTCGGCAGCGCCTTTCACGGTGGCCACCAGGTTGGGCACCAGGTCTGCACGGCGTTGATAGGCGGCTTGCACATCGCCCCACTCGGCGTTTACGCCTTCCTGCAGCTTCACGGCGCTGTCGTAAACACCGCTACCCCAGGAAATAAAACCTAAGACTGAAACAACAACCACTCCGATTACAATGAGGGTTATCAATAATCCTTTACTCATATTGCTTTTTTAGTTTGAAACGAATTTACTGAAAAGGAATCTATTCAAGTTAATAAAATATTTTACACGGCTGTGATGCGGTTATTGTGTTGCACCTTCCATCATGCGCTCAGCACTGTCGGCGATGCGCAGCTGTTCAACGAAGCCGTCGAGGTCGCCGTTCATGACGGCCGGTAAATTGTGTTGCGTGTAACCGATGCGATGGTCGGTGACACGGCTTTGTGGATAATTATAGGTCCGTATTTTTTCGGAGCGGTCGCCGGTGCGCACGATCGACTTGCGAGTGGCACCGATTTCCGACTGTTGTTTTTCCAATTCGATCTCGTATAATTTTGTCTTCAACATTTGCAGCGCGCGCTCGCGGTTGCCATGCTGAGAGCGTTCGATCTGGCAGGTGATGACGATGCCCGAAGGCTTGTGAGTCAGCTGCACTTTGGTTTCCACTTTGTTCACGTTCTGGCCACCCGCTCCACTGGAACGCGCGGTTTGATACTCCAGGTCGGCCGGGTTGATCTCGATCGATACATCTTCCACCTCCGGCATCACCACTACCGAGGCTGCCGAGGTATGGACGCGACCCATTTGTTCCGTAGCCGGCACGCGCTGCACACGGTGGACACCCGATTCAAATTTCAGCAAGCCATAAACAGACTCGCCGCTGACGCTGCAGATCACTTCTTTGTAGCCGCCGGCGGTGCCTTCCGTGACGTCGAGCACGGACATTTTCAGGCCACGGCGTTCGCAGAAACGCTGATACATGCGCCAGAGGTCGCCCGCGAAAATGGCGGCTTCGTCGCCACCCGTTCCGGCGCGGATTTCCAGCATCACGTTCTTGTCGTCGTTGGGGTCTTTGGGGATGAGCAGTTCCTTGATCTCGCCGTCCAGGTGCTCTATTTTGGGCTCCAGTTCGTCGATCTCCATTTTTGCCAATTCGCGCAGTTCTTCGTCTTTTTCCTTTTGAAGCACCTCTTTGGCCTGCTGCAAATGATTGCGGGCGTCCTTGAATTGATTGTATTTGATCACGATCTTTTCCAGGTCCCGGTATTCCTTGCTGAGCTGAGAGAATTTCTTCATGTCCTTCACGGTCTCCGGCTGTGCCAGCAGTTGGCCCACCTCCTCAAAACGCAGCTTGATTTCTTCCAGTTTTTCGATCATACCCAATATTGAACCCGCAAAGGTAACAAAAAGAAAGACGTAAAGGGTCCACGGAATATTGTTGTTTCCCTGGAAAACCTAGCCTGAGGGTGGACGCTAAATATGGGCTTGCGGCTTGGATTTTCATGCGGCCCGTTGGACCTTTGGGACCATGAGAAAAATCGTATTGGCAGGACTTTTTGCCCTGGTGGCGTGTGGTGGGAAACTGACCGACGAACAACGCCGGAAAATGCACGAAGACATGGAACAGCACCAAATTGTGAAGCTGTCGGATGCCGAGATCATGACCGGTGCGTTGGATCAGGGGCGGGAGATTTTCAAGGCGCTGGAAAAGGTGCATTTTGATCCGGCGAAGGCCGATTCCGTTGCCCGCCACTACCATGCCCGTGCACGCTGGATCGTGCCCGGTTCGGGCGATGCCATGGAGGTGGAGCGCCAGCTCATCGAGGCCTATGTGATCGGCGCGGAAACGGGCTCGACACAAGACAACATCCAGAAAATTTACAAGGAGGGCCGACAGGAGGACTACGATTCCGTGTTGTATTCACGCCCCCTCGTTTCGCCACTGCCGGATGGCGCGGTGAATGTAGACGGTGTCTGGAATATTTACCGCGCCAAGAAAGACGTCATCCTTTCGCTTAGCAAAAAACATTAGCGACGAACCATCCTCCGCTTAAACAGAAAGGATCATGGCGTTGCCTTTGCCACTTTCTTCCGCGATTTTTTGATGTTTCAAAATGCTCAGGCACTGGTCCTGTTTTAGAAAGAATTTTTCTGCTTTCGTCGAAAAATAAATAAGCGGTAGCCTGATCCAGGGCAATGAAGTCTAATTTACCTCTTCAAAATTGTAACGTGTCATCCATGAAAAAATTCCGTTCCTATCTGTACGCTGCCTTGCTCATGCTTTCCGCCCCGACACTACTGGCGCAACAACGCGATGCGGTGGACACGGCGATGGTGTCGAAGTTCCGAAAGGAAGGATTGAAAAATTCCAGGGTGATGGAGATCCTGAGCATGCTTACCGACATGAACGGCCCGCGGCTGACCAATTCACCCGGTTATAAGAATGCTGCGAACTATGCTAAGTCTGCCTTGGAGGGTTGGGGTGTTGGAAATGTGCACTTCGATTCGTTTGGCCCTTTTGGGCGGGGATGGTTTGTGAAAAAATTCAGCCTGCAGGTGATGGCGCCGGTTTATTTTTCGGTGATCGGCTACCCCAAGGCCTGGTCGCCCGGTGTGAAAGGAACACACAAGACCGAAGCGATCTACCTGGATGTGAAGACCGAAGAGGACCTCGAAAAATACAAAGGCAAGCTGAAAGGAAAGATTGTGCTTTTCGATTTTCCCATCATGCCCAAACCGGCTTTCAAGCCGGATGCCACGCGGCTTACCGACTCCACACTGTTGAAGATGGCCAACGCCGCGGCATCCAATCGCTCGGGCGGTTCGCGGCGGCGATTCGCGGCCGGTGCGCCGGAAATGTTGACCTACAAAAAATGGCGGCTCTGTGAAAGCGAAGGAGCGTTGGCGGTGATGGAAGGCAGCCGTGGAAGTTACGGAACGTTCTATGCCAGCGCAGCAACGGTCCCCATCGATCCCACAGCAACCGGCGCGCGCGTCAGTGCACAAGCCGCCAATGCTCCCGAGATCCTTCCGCAAATTGTCGTGGCCGCCGAGCACTACAACCGGCTGGTGAGGCAACTTCAACAAGGTTTGACGGTGAAGCTTGAGCTTGCCCTGGAAACCGAATTCACCAAACCCGAAGACGGCTTCAACGTGATCGGTGAAATTCCCGGAACAGATAAGAAAGAAGAAGTGGTGATGTTTGGCGCCCACCTGGACTCGTGGCATAGCGGAACGGGCACCACCGACAACGCCGTGGGTGTGGCCATTTGCATGGAAGCGATGCGCCTGTTGAAAGCTGCCGGCGTACAGCCCTCCCGTACCATTCGCATCGGCTTGTGGGGTGGCGAGGAGCAGGGCTTGCTGGGGTCGACGGGTTATGTGAAGAAGCATCTTGGCGAACGCGTGGCCGATAGCGTGAAACTGACCGCGGAAGGAGAGAAGTTCTCGGTATACTTCAACACCGACAACGGCGGTGGTCGGTGGCGCGGCGTATACCTGCAAGGCAACGAAAACGTGCGCCCGGTTTTTCGCGAGTGGTTGAAGCCCTTTGAAAAGGACGGAACGTCCACCCTAAGCCTGAGCAACACCGGCAGCACGGACCACATTCCTTTCGACAACGTGGGGCTGCCGGGATTTCAATTCATCACCGACCCCATCGAATATTTTGCGCGAAGCTGGCATTCCAGCATGGACATGTATGAGCGCGCCGTGGAGGCCGACCTGAAACAAAACGCCGTGATGCTGGCCACGTTTGCCATTGGTGCAGCCAACCGCGAGGGCCTGATGCCCCGCAAGTGAGAGTTAGTCCTTAGTTAAAACATCCAGGATCAGATTAACTACTAACGACGAACTACTCAGGAACTAATTCAGCGCTTAGGCACCTCGTGGTATCGGAAGCAATCTACCAAGTGGTCGTTCACCAGCCCGCAGGCCTGCATGTGTGCGTAGATGACGGTGCTGCCGACGAACTTGAATCCTCTTTTGATAAGGTCTTTGCTCAAAGCGTCCGACTCCGGCGTGGTGGGCTTGATTTCCTTTAAGGTCTTCAGCTTGCTTACGATCGGTTTGCCACCGACAAAGCTCCAGATGTATTTGTCGAAGGTGCCGAATTCCTTTTGCACTTCCAGAAAACGCTTGGCGTTGTTCACGGCGGCGTATACTTTGAGGCGGTTGCGCACGATGCCCGGGTCGAGCAATAGTTTTTCCAATTTGGCTTCCGTGAAGCGGGCCACTTTTTTGGGGTCGAAGTTGGCAAAGGCTTTGCGATAGCCTTCACGTTTTTTGAGGATGGTGGACCAGCTCAACCCGGCCTGGGCACCTTCGAGGATGAGGAATTCAAAATGGACGTTGTCGTCGTGGACGGGGACGCCCCATTCTTTGTCGTGGTATTCGATGTATTGGTCGAAGCCGAGCGACCAGGGGCAGCGGAATTTTTCTTGTGTGGCTGTGGGCATTGTTTTGGAATAGGGTTAAGTTTGATGAAGGGCTCACCTTCGCTAAAGCTCCGGCGGGCACAGCCCGCTTTCGCTAAAGCTTGAACGGGCAGGGAATATAAAACTGAAAAAACTATTGCATATGAAACATATTGTTGCTCTTCTTTTTATCACCTTCTTATATACGGCTTCGCTGGCGCAAAGTGTCGACTTTGATAAGAAGTTTAAGGAATTGAATATCGAATTGCTGACCCCCACCAAGCCCATCGCCAATTATGTGAAGGCCGTGCGTACGGGCAACCTACTTTTTATTTCGGGACAAGGACCCGCCAAGGCGGACGGAACCTACATGCTTGGTAAAGTGGGGAAGGACCTCACCATCGATCAAGGCTATGCGGCGGCCCGTCAAACGGCGATCGGCGTTCTTTCCACCCTGAAGGCAGAGCTTGGCGATTTGAATAAGGTCAAGCGTATCGTAAAGGTGAACGGTTGGGTGAATTGCACACCGGAATTTACGGACCAGCCAAAAGTGGTGAACGGATTTTCCGACCTGATGGTGGCCGTGTTTGGCGAGCAAAAAGGAAAGCATGCCCGCGCGGCCATGGGGGTGAATGCCTTGCCAAACGGCATGGTCATTGAAGTAGAGATGGTGGTTGAAGTGGAGTAGCCTTCCGCTGCTGGTCTTGACCGTTGCAAGGTTTATTCCTTCATGCGCTCATACACCGTATAATGTGAGCCATCCATACCCATGGCTTCATACACCTTCATCGCCCGGGCGTTGGATTTGTCTACGTACAACCGGAGACCGATGATGCCAGGGTCTGTGTTCAGGATGTTGAGCAGGTTGTCGAACATGAGTTTGAACACGCCTTTTTTGCGGTGGGTTTCTTTTACATAGACCGACTGTATCCACCACACCATGCCGTTGCGCCAGTCGCTCCATTCGAATGTGATCATGTGGCAGCCGATCACCTCGGTGTTTTCTTTCGCCACAAAATAAAAACCTTTGTTGGGGTCTGCGAAAAGTGCTTGCAGTCCTTTGCGCAACACGTCGCCGTTGAGCGTTACCCCCTCGGATTCGAAGGCGAGCTTTTGTTGGAAATCAATTAAGGTATCGATCTCTCGTACAGTAGCTTTTTGAATGTCGATCATGATGAAGGCTATTGATTTATGCCAGGGCTTGTTTGATGTCGTTGATCAGGTCTTCCGTTTCTTCGATGCCTACCGAAAGGCGCACCAGGTTGTCGGTCACGCCGATGGCTTTGCGTGTGGCGGCGTCCATCTTGCTGTGCGAAGTTTTCACAGGCGATGTGATGGTAGACTCCACGCCGCCAAGACTGATGGCGCGTTTGATGAGTTTGAGCCGGCTCATAAAAAGATGTGCGTCGGGGTTCACCTCAAACGAGAGCATGCCGCCAAAGCCGCCGGGCATTTGTGTCTTGGCCAGGGAGTGACCCGGGTGCGTGGCGAGGCCGGGGTAATAGACTTTGCCGATGTGTGAATCGGTGGTGAGGAACTCGGCGATGGCCTGGGCATTGAGGTTTTGCTGACGAACGCGCAACACGATGGTTTTCAGGCTTCGTTCCACAAGCCAGCAGGTGTGGGCATCGAGCGAGCCGCCGTAATTGATGGCACTCTTCCAGATCTGTTGGGCCAGCGCTTTGGAGGTGAGCACGGCCCCACAGCAAATGTCGCTGTGACCGCCGATGTATTTGGTGCCGCTGTGCGCCACCATGTCGATGCCCAGGTCGATGGGATTTTGGTTGACGGGCGAGGCGAAAGTGTTATCGATCAGTGTGAGGATACCGTGCTTGCGGGCGATACCGGCCACGGCTTTGATGTCGGTCAGCGTCAGGGTTGGGTTGGACGGTGTTTCGATATAGATCAGTTTCGTCTCCGGGCGGATGGCTTTCTCGAAATTGGCTGCCACCTGGCCGTCGACCAGGGTGTATTCCATACCATAGCGCGGAAGCTCGGTGATCACGGCGTGGAATGTGCCGCCGTAGAGGTCGTTTTGGAAAATGGCGTGATCGCCTTTTTTCATCACAGCAAAAATGGCTGTCATGATGGCCGCCATGCCCGAGCTGAAGATGATGCCGTCTTCGGCGTTTTCCAGCGCCGCCAGCTTCTCGGCTACATTTTTTTGGTTTGGCGTGTTGAAGTAGCGGGGGTAAAGTGATGTGGGTACTCCTTCGTAATCGTATGCGGACGAGGGATAGACGGGTGTTACGGTGCCGTTGAATTGAGGGTCGCCGGGCGAACCCGCGTGAACGCTTTGTGTGAGTTTGGAAGAGCTGTGCATGGTTGTATCGTAGGCGACAAATATAGACTGGAGTGGGAGAGCAAAAAATCCCGTTAAAAAAAAATCCCTATTTTCAGGCGTAATTTTAACCCTAACCCTTACCCTCATTTTTTTATGGCAGACGAATTTAAACCCACCTCCGGCAGTAGCATTTCGAAGGCCGCTGCTGAGCCCATGATCCAAAAGTATGACGACGAGTTCCGCGCGGACAAAGACCGAGACACCCGATCACTTTTTTTTGGAAGAGATGCCCTGTTAAAAATTCTCGGTGAAAACGCCGATGAATGTGCCGGCATCAGCTTTTTTCTAGCGATGAAGTACAGCGAATTTGCACAAAAAGATGTCGTGGAATTGATCATGGTCGGCACGAAAGCAGACGGCACGTTAGTCTGGCAAGAACCTATTGAACCACAAGACATCTCCTACGCCGCCGACACTCCATGTCCACCCTATTGTCCGAAGTAGGCAATAGCCATTGAACGATTCGCAGTGGTCACAAAGGTCATCATGTGTTAGATGGCGCTTCTTGTTTGTATTACTCTCTTTTGTTGTTCTGGAAAGAAGGGCAGTACAAACAAGTATAGCGTTTACATTTTTCTTCTCCAGATACGATACTACAGTCTGACCGGGTACCGTACGGATGATGTACCCGTCTTTCAGCGCTCAGGACAACCGAAGAGGACGACCGTTCATGAATTATTTGCCAAGTGCCAAGAAAAGTAGAATGACGACCACCGTGTAACGCAGTATATATGACGGTAGAAAAATTCATGACGATCATCGAGATCACCATGTGGGTGCATGGATTGATCACGGTGCTTTGCTTTTTATATTTTAAACAACGTAGCCCCCAGATGAAGTTTTTGGGTATTAACTTCCTGTGTCTGGTCCTGAGTTATCACAGCATGAATGTATTCCAGCTGAAGGGCATGGAGGTGAACATTCCAACCAATATAGAGATCCTCACTTCTTTTTTTTCTTTGACGGCCCTTTACTATGTTCAATTTCAGAAACGATACTCGTCGGTTTTTTTAGCGCTGGTTGTGCTCTTCACGATTTTTTGGTTCGTTAATATTTTCTTCATCCAAAAGACCTATTTCAATTCATATTCGGCATCGGTCTTGAATTTTGTTATAATGGCCTACTGCGTCATGTATTTTTATAGACTTATGATAGACTTGCCTGAACGACACTTACAGAATGTACCGATGTTCTGGATCAGTACGGGCCTTCTGGTGCAGGGTGCCGCAACGACTTTTCTGTATCTTTTTACAGCCTATTTAACCAAATTTTTTTTCAATGACGTGTTGATTTACTGGACTTTTCATAGTCTGATGAGTCTCGTTCAACTATTTCTGATCATCATTGGCGTGTCGATGGATTTCAAAAATGTGATCATTACATCACGCAAGGGCCATCGGAATCTTCAATGGAAGCGTGACCGAAAACTATGACGATAGAGAAATTCAATGGTGGCTGACCACCCGAACGCAATAGAGGAAAAAAATTCACGATCCCGCCTAATGGACAAATGGTGTTATTCACGTTTAATTTATAGCCGGAAATGCAACGCAATAAACCATTGACGAATTTTCATATGACAGTATCGCTTTATATTTGCCGGGCTTATTGAAATACACATGACAATGGAAAAATTTATCATGATTGTTAAAATCATCATGGTATTGAATGGATTGATTGCGGCACTTTCTTTTTTGTTCTTTAGAAAAAGAACTCAACAAATGAGATTTCTGGGCGTTAACTTTTTTTGCCAGCTCATGGCCTACGTCAGCTTGGGAGTATTCGATTTGAGGGGCATGGACGTGAACACTCCAAGCAATATTCAACTGTTGTCCACATTTCTGATGACCACTGCTGTTTACTATGTGGAGCTTCAGAAACGGCATAGCCGTTTCTTTTTAATGATCGCTATACTGTTCGCTATCTTTTGGTTTGTCAATTTCTTCTTTATACAGAAGACGTTTTTTAATTCGTACACCGCGTCGATAGGCAATTTTATCGCTATAGGCTATTGTATCTTTTACTTCTATAGGCTTTTGGTCGACTTACCGGCACAAAATCTGCTGCGGCTGCCGATGTTCTGGATCAGTGCAGGGCTTCTCGTTCAAAGTGCCGGAGTTTCATTCCTTTATATTTTTACGGAGTATTTGACCAAATTTTTCTTCAACGACGTGTTGGTCTATTGGACCGTTCACAATCTGCTCATTATTCTTGGACTCTTTCCAATCATCATTGGAGTATCGGTGGACCTTAAAAATGCGATGGCGTTATACAAGACGTCTGGAAATGTTGCCAGCAAGGAATCCTCACTCCGATAGCCACATCTTCTTCGTGTGATGAACAATAATTTCATCGGCCTTCCAATCGATCTCAAGCATGTAAGGCGCTTACGTCAGGGCGCTGCTGCGACATAAGGCTAGCGGAAAATTCTCCGAACAGAATCGGAAAATTTCCAGGTGATCTGTTGATTTACTGGACTTTTCCTGACAATTTCACCGCAGACAGTTTTTAGACATTCCGCAGGTTATGGATGGATCCCCAGGATATCAGGTTGCCCTCATCATAGCCGTTGGCACGGTGGCCATGTTGCTGCTTTCGGTTGCCATCATCATGTTCATGGTGTTCTATCAAAAAAAGATGATACAGGAACAAATGAAGCATCAGCAGTTGGAGTTGGACTATCAGCAGAAAATGATGGAGGCCGCGCTGGAATCGCAGGAGAACGAACGCCGTCGCGTGGCCGGCGACCTTCACGACAGCATCGGCGGCATGCTTTCCACCATTCGCGTGGGTCTTTCCACCCTGGCGCGCCAGATCCCGGACCCTGAAAGCATGGAGCAACCCAAACAGATGCTGGACGACACCATTGCCTCCGTGCGACAGATCAGCCGCGACCTCATGCCCTCGACACTTGAAAAATTTGGCCTTGTGCAGGCCGTGCGCGAGATCTGCGACCGCTTCCAGGCAACCTCCCTGCTACCGGTCGTCTTCCACGAAGAAGGCGACGTGCCCGCCCTCGATCCCAAAAAAGAGCTGATGATCTTTCGCATCATCCAGGAGCTGATCAACAATGCCATCAAGCATTCGCAAGCCACCGGCATCCAGGTGAGCATATATTCCATCCAAAACCTGCGCATCGAAGTGGAAGACGACGGCGTGGGTTTCGAGATAGAAGTGCAGCGCAACGTGACCCATAGTGGTAAAGGCCTAGGCCTGTTCAACATCGAGAACCGCGTACGGCTCCTCAACGCCCATCTTGATTTTGAACCGCATCGCAAGAAAGGAAGCAAGATCACCCTCACGATACCTCATGAAGCCCTCGTATAAAGTTTACATCGCCGACGACCATACCCTTTTCCGCAAAGCGATGGTGAATTTATTGCGAACCTTCGAACGCGTGGGCGAAGTGAAGGACGCGGAAAACGGCAAAGAGCTGCTCACGCTCATCAAATATGAAGCGCCCGATGTGGTCATCGTCGACTTGCAAATGCCCGTGATGGACGGCGCCGAAACGAGCGAGCAGATCATTCAGAAATTTCCGGAAATAAAGATCATCATCCTCACCATGCACGACAGCAACAAATTCATCCTCCACATGATGGAGATGGGCGTGCATGCGTTCCTGTTAAAAAATACCGAACCCGACGAACTGGAAAAAGCCATCTACTCGGTGGTGGAGAAAGATTTCTATCACAACGACCTCGTGGCATCGGTGCTGCGAAAAAATGTGAAGGACCGCAAAACCGGGCAGCGCCCCGTTTTCCAGCAAGCCGAACTTACCGATCGCGAAAAAGAGATCCTGCTGCTGATCTGCCGCGAGCTCACCATGAAGGAAATCGGACAACGCCTGTTCCTCAGTGAGAACACGGTGCGCAATCACCGGGTAAATATCATGGACAAGGTGGGCGTCAATAACATTGTTGGGCTCGTAAAATATGCCTACGAGACCGGTTTGATCACCTGATTTCCCGAAAGCGCGAGTAGTATAATTGTACTATTTTTCTAGTATTATCTTACTACCAGGATCCAGGGATGCCCAAACCCTGAAAGTCGTTTTTTGTAACCTTTTTGGCACCTTTTTTCATTGACCCTCCAAACTCGTCAGCCGCGTCCCTTCCCGGTTTTTCCAAACGTTCGAATTCTTGAGCGACCTTGATAGAGGTTTCAGGAAAGCTAAATGTTTTTAACACCACACATACTGACAATGAAAATCCTTGTGGTTCACAGGCAGAAAACTATCGTTAGCCAAATAAAGTCGGTGCTTAGCAATTGCAATCCCGTTGTTCTTCACACAGAATCTGGTTTGGATGGGCTCCTAACCTCGCGAATCGAACATTTCGATCTGATAATCTGCGGCACCGACCTGCCTGTGGTCACAGGTTTTGAACTCGTGCGCTCCGTGCGCACCAATTCCGTGAACCGAAACACCCCCGTCATTTTCCTGTCCGACGAAGTAGATGAAAAAACGCAACACTTGGGCAACGCCCTGGGTGTGGCCGCCATGCTGGTCATGACAGAAGTAGACAACCGGCTGGCCGGCATCGTGAGCGACCAGGTGAGACCCGAGCCGGACAAAAAGTGGAACGATCTCCTGTCAAATTCCAGGCTGAATTGATCGACCGCTTCCCCCCAAAGAATTCTCCGTTTTCCGCATTTCAATCCAAACATGTAAGGCCCTCTCTCCCTACGTTGGATGATTGCTTTTTAAAAATGTAGTTGGTAATCTGAACAGCTCTCCCCATTCCCGGGAGAGTTTTGTTTTTTGTTGGGATTCGGTATTCAGGAGCCAGAATCCAGGAGTCAGCGGCTTTCTACGCGACATTCGGGAGACAAGTAATCAAAATTCAATAATCGCCAACATTCCCGCCCTTCCTATAGGTCGGTTGTTTAGAATGGAATTCCACAAATCAGCAAATCCACAATCCAATCATCCCCACCACGGTTGTTGGTGTCCCACCAACAACGTCTTTCGGTGTGCCTCGCCCATTAATGTTCTCCCCAACAAAGTTTCCGGCATCACACAGACCCAGACTCAATCCCGCTTTTTCTCCCCCGCCAAATCCGAAAAAAGGCTATTAAAAACCGACAGAATAAGACTAAACGCCAGCGCCCACCAAAAACCATCCACCCTAAACCCGTCGATGAGTGAATCTACCAACAAGATCATCAGCGCATTGATCACCAGCAGAAAAAGGCCCAGGGTGAGCACGGTGATGGGGATGGTGAGCACGATCAGGATGGGTTTGATAATGAAATTGACAACGGCCAGCACGGCCGCGACCAGCAAAGCATAGCCATAATGTTCCACGTGCACGCCGGGAAGGAGGTAGGCGGTGAGCAAAACGGCCAACCCTGACAAAAGAAAACGTACAATTCCACTCATTTTCGCGTTATTAAAATTTGATTCAATTTCTGCTTTTAGGTTCAATTGTCAAATTTTAACTTACACCCGTATGTACGCCATTGTTGACATAGAGACCACGGGAGGCTACGCAGAAAACCATCGTATCACGGAGGTTGCCATCTATCACCACGACGGTATCCAGATCACGGATACGTACCACACGCTTGTCAACCCGGGAAGGAATATTCCCTACTATATTACAGGGCTCACGGGCATCAGCACCGAAATGGTGTTGGACGCGCCTACCTTCCAGGAGGTGGCCGAAGAAATTTTCCTGCGTCTCGACGGCAAGATCTTCGTGGCGCACAACGCCCATTTCGACTACTCCTTTTTGAAAAAAGAGCTGGAGCAATCCGGCTACAACTGGCAGTCCAAAAAACTCTGCACGGTGCGTCTCAGCCGGAAGATCATCCCCGGTCTGCGTTCCTACAGCTTGGGCAGCCTGGCCGAAAGCCTCGGCATCGAAATTGTGAACCGCCACCGGGCCGGGGGCGATGCTGCCGCCACCGTGAAGGTTTTCGACCAGCTTTTGCGCCGCGACCACGACGGTTTCATTGTGAAAACACTGAAGCGCAATTCGGGAGAAACCATTTTGCCACCCAATCTACCCAAAGAAGAATTCGACCGGCTCCCTGCGTTGCCGGGTGTATATTATTTCCAGAATGCCCGCGGCCATGTGATCTATGTGGGCAAGGCCTTGAACATCAAGAAAAGGATTGCCGGCCACTTCACCGGCGATGCCCGCGAGTGGAGCCGCTCCAAGATCCGGAACGAGATCCATCACATCAATTATGAACTGACGGGCAACGAACTGATCGCACTCATCCTCGAGTCGCAGGAGATCCGGCGTTTGTGGCCGAAGTACAACCAGGCCCAAAAATTCAAGACCGAAGAATGGGGCATCTTCGAATACGAAGACCGCAATGGCTACCGTCGTTTCTCGGTGAACGTGGTGAAACGCGGTGCGCGTCCCCACATGCGCTTCCGGACCAAAGGAGATGCCTGGAATTTCCTCTGGCAGAAAGTGCGCGAATTCGATCTTTGCCCAAAACTCAGCGGACTGCAAGTTGCCAAAGGACTGTGCTTTGACTATCAGGCCGGCGACTGTCACGGCGCCTGCATGGGCGTGGAGTCCGCCAAGAAGTACAATAAGCGCATCGTGAAGTGCATCGAATCCTTCCAGGAAGACGGCGAATCGGTGGCCATCATCGGCAAGGGAAGAAACATCGAGGAGCAATCGCTGGTGTTGGTGGAGCGAGGAGCCTACGTAGGTTTCGGATTCTTCGACCGCCAGGCTTCCATCTCCGACCTGGAATCGGCCAAGAACTACGTAAAGCGCAGCGTGGAGACCCCCACCGTAAAAAATCTTATCCATTCCTACATCACCAATCCAAGGGGAGCAGAGGTGGTGGTTTTGTGACCCCCCCGGCCCCCCTCAACCCCCTGCAAAACATTTTCCCCGAAAAAATCCCTCCCATCGCATTTTTCAAGGGCATTTTTTTAGAATTGCCTTATTTTTGATTTTTTAAACAAAAAGAATTCCCATGGAAGCCCTGGCCATTGAAAAGCACGAAGAACACAAGGAAAAAGTAAGGCAGGTATATGCCGAAATGGCCAAAGTTGTGGTGGGCCAGGAGTACATGGTGAACCGCCTCCTCATTGGCTTGTTCACCAACGGCCACGTGCTGCTGGAAGGTGTGCCCGGCCTGGCCAAAACCCTCACGGTGAGCACCCTCGCCCAAGTATTGCATCTGGATTTTCAACGCATCCAATTCACCCCCGACTTGCTTCCCTCCGACCTGGTGGGTACGATGATCTACAACCAGAAAGACGGCAAGTTCGATGTAAAAAAAGGTCCCATTTTCGCCAACATCATTTTGGCTGATGAGATCAACCGCTCGCCTGCCAAAGTGCAGTCGGCCTTGCTGGAAGCCATGCAGGAAAAGCAGGTGACCATCGGAGAGACCACCTTCAAACTCGACCGTCCCTTCCTTGTATTGGCCACCCAAAACCCAGTGGACCAGGAAGGCACCTATCCCCTGCCGGAAGCCCAGGTCGATCGTTTTATGATGAAGGTATTTGTGGACTATCCCACCAAAGACCAGGAGATCGAGATCATGCGCCGGATCTCCAACATGCAATTCGATTATAAAGTGAGCACCATACTGAGCAAGGAGGATATTTTCTCCATACGCGACCAGGTGAACAAAGTGAAGATCTCCGAGTCGCTGGAGCGCTACATCATCGAGCTGGTGTATGCCACCCGTAATCCGCTGGACTATAAGTTAAATGAACAGGCGCAGTATATTCAATTCGGTGCCAGTCCGCGTGCCAGCATCAACCTGAACCTGTCGGCCAAAGCGCTGGCCTACATGGAAGGCCGCGACTATGTGTTGCCGGAAGACATTAAGGAAGTAGCCCGCGATGTGATGAACCATCGCATCATTCTCAACTACGAAGCCGAGGCAGACAACGTGCGCACGGCCGATGTGGTCAAAGCCATCCTGAACAAAGTGCCCATCACGAAATAATTTTCTATCTTTTCATAACATTCCTAGCCGTGACGTTGTCACGGCTATTTTTTTTTATGGAGTGGGATGAAGCCGTGAGGGATATCTCGCCTTCGATAAAAAACCAAATTGAATTTTGGTCAACGGGAGGGCTACGTTTATAATGTTTTATTATGGTGACGTTATGCACATTAAAAAAACTTGTAAGAATTGTTAAGCCGATATATTCGAAAACCGCTGATTATCACCGGGCAGCCCAAAACAGGTCAATTTGTGGGTTTGAACTCGAGTTGACGTTATTTCCCTCTTAACAATTTGGTAATAAACCCGTCCCCGTCAGGTAATATTAAGACGTCACCTTTGCCTCAAATTACGCCCCCTATGTTGCGAAGCATACTACTGTCTCTATCCTTCCTAATCATTTCATTGGCTGCCTGGGCTCAAAACGGAACCATCGGCGGTATTGTAACAGATGCTAAAAGCGGTGAAGCCATTGTTGGCGCGAATGTCATCATTCAAGGCACACAAGTGGGAGCTGTTACGGACGTGGAGGGCAAATTCACCATTGCCAATGTGAAGCCCGGCACCTACACGCTGGCGATTACATTTATCACCTACAAAGCCAACATCGTGGCCGATGTGGTGGTGGAAAGCGCTAAACGCACCGACCTTAAGGTGCCCATGCAAGAAGATTCTGCCACTGAGCTTACTGAAATCGTGGTGGCGGCAACACGTGAGATTAACAACGACATGTCGTTGATCAACGCCATTAAAGAAAGCAAGCTTGTGGTGAGCGGTATTTCCGCCGAACAAATCATAAAGTTACCCGACAACGACGCGGCGCAGGTGATGAAGCGCGTGCCTGGTGTCACCATCGTGGATAACCGGTTTGTATTGGTGAGAGGGGTGCCCGACCGTTACAACCAGGTGATGATCAATGGCGCTATTGCGCCGAGCACCGAAGTGGATAAAAGAACCTTCGCGTTTGATCTTATTCCTAGTGGTGCCATCGACCAGTTGTTGATCTATAAATCGGCAACGCCCGATCTGCCGGGTGACTTTGCGGGGGGTGTTATCCAAGTGAAGACAAAACAGACGACTTCCGATGAGTATACCAGCTTTGGCCTGAACTTTGGCTATCGCGCCAACACGACGCTCAAGGATTTTAATGAGTCGGCAAAGAGTCCCACGGACTTCCTGGGATTCGATAATGGATTCCGGTCACTGCCCAGTGGATTCCCTTCGGTGGAAGCCTTGAAGACCACCGGGCAGGTTTCTCCGCTTCGCGAGCAAGCCGGAAAGTCGCTCTCCAATCAATTTGATTACACGACGTCAAAGGCGCCGGTTGACTATGGATTCAATTTTGGTTATGCCCGCAACGTCATGTTGGGAAGAGTACGGGCGAGCACACTCACCTCTTTGAATTACTCGGTCAACTATCAATACTACAAGGCGAGTTTTAATCGCTATACAACTTTTGATACGAATCCGGAAACGAAATCGGACTTTCAAAACGACTTCAAGGATAGTAACTATAGTCACGAAACGAAGATCAGCCTCATTCACAACTGGCTCTTCAACCTGAGTGATCGAAATAAGATCGAGTTCAAAAACCTCCTGGTACAGATTGGCGACAACAAAACAACGTTGCGCGAAGGACACGATTACTCACAGCTTCCCGGCTTGTGGAACAACAACTCCTATTACTACCTCAGCCGCTTTATTTATTCGGGTCAATTAGAAGGCACCTATTCGCTGAAAGACAACTCCGGGAAGTTCAACTGGATGCTTGCGATGAACTATGTTGACCGGAGCGAGCCCGACTACCGCAAGTTCAGAAGAAATTTTGACGACACGCGTAGCGAGTTTCGTATGATCCTGCCTCCGGGCTCCAACCTCTTTGACGCCAACCGTTACTTTTCCAGTTTAACGGACAACGGCTACCAGAACAGTGTGACCTTTGAGAAAAAATTTGGGAACCTGGACGAGAAAAGAACACCGAGTCTGAAAGCCGGATATTTCCTGGACTATAAGAAACGCGCGTTCAGCGCACGCTATGTCTCTTATTTGTATCCTGCAAACTTCGACGGCGCCTATGGCAACGAGCTTTCCTATTTGCCGATAAATACGATCTTCTCGCAGCAGAACATGTTCACGAACAATGCCGACGGAACACAATCCCCTGGGTTTGCCATTCAGGAGGGTAGCGATCCTTCGTTCGTTTATCACGGCAAGACATTTGTTACATCGGGCTTTCTCATGGGCAACGTTCCCGTTGGAAGATTTGACATTGGTGGAGGCGTGCGCGTAGAACACTTCGACCAGAAATTGGAGACGTATCTTGATCCGGTGCACAACGTAAAAACTTCGATACTGCCTTCGGCGAACATCGCCTATAATTTAACAGAGCGGTCGTTGGTGCGTGTCGCCTACAGCAAAACGGTGAACCGCCCCGAGTTTCGCGAGCTTGCGCCCTTCCTGTTCTATCAATTTGAATATAACCTGAACCTGATCGGAAATCCCACCCTCAAACCCGCCACGATCGACAACATCGATCTTCGCTGGGAATTGTACCCGAACCCGGGTGAGTTGATCAGCTTTGGAGCGTTTTACAAAAACTTTAAAAACCCGATCGAATTCTACCAACAAAATGCATCGGGTAATATCCAGTTCAGTTATCAAAACGCGCCCAAGGCCTACACCACAGGCGTTGAATTGGAAGTCCGAAAGTCGCTGGCCAGCCTTGGCGTGTCTAAGTTCCTCCGTAATCTTTCGGTGAATATCAATTCGTCGCTGATGAAGAGTGAGGTGGATATGGGACCTGATGTGACCTTCCAGAAAAGAAGAAGACCGCTGCAGGGACAATCGCCTTATGTGATCAACTCGGGATTGTATTATAACGATCCGGACCTGGGTTATTCTGTTAACATAGCCTACAATGTGATTGGCAACCGGATCATGGCCGTGGGAAGTGTTATTGCTCCCTCCTGGATTGAGAGACCTCGCAACGCCGTAGATCTCCAGGTGGCCAAGCAGTTCAAGAATTCAATGGAAATAAAGTTGAACGTACAAAATGTGCTCAACGCAAAATATCGCATTTTCCAGGATAACGACGAAAATCAAAAGATCGATGAAAAAATTGACGACCCGATCCAGGTTTATCAGACATCGCAATTGTTCACGCTGTCATGGTCGTGGAAGTTTATGAAAAAATAGTTGTGCGTGACAACATGATAAAAATAAAGAGGCTCAAGCCTCTTTTATTTTTTAATGTTAAATGTTAACCGAGGGGAAACAACACGTAACGATTTGTTAAAATGGGTTTAACACCCGTTGAACATGGTCCGCATACCTTTGAGCCATTCAATTCGAACCATTCTAAATCTGACACCATGAAAAAAATCTTAGGACTTTTTCTTTTTTCTGCGATGTTGGGATTCGTCGCTTGTAATAATGACGACCCATCAACCCCCACAGCCCCCACCGTTAGCTTGAGCACAGCCACTGCACAAGATGTGCCTGGAGCAAATGTTACTGTGAAAGCCACTGTGACTGCCCCTGGAGGTGGAAAATCACTGCTCGTTACGGGCGGCTCAACCCAAACCATCGACCTCGCTGGTGCTACCAGCGTAGATAAGGACGTGGTCATTGCCATTCCCGCTTCTGCCGTTGTAGGCTCTACCATCACGGTAGTTTTTTCAGCATCGGACAACTCCAATCAGAACTCCGCTCCCGTGACATTCACCATTACCGTGGGTAACCCGGTGATCACTTTGCAAGGTAATATCAGCGCTAGCCAAACCCTGGTTGCCACCAAAGCTTATTTGCTGGTGGGCCAAGTGTTTGTGAAGAGCGGTGCCGTGTTGACAATCCCCGCCGGTACGGTTATCAAGGGTGACAAAGTTTCCAAAGCCGCCCTCATCGTTGAGCCCGGTGGACAACTCGTTTGTAACGGAACAGCTGAAAAGCCTGTAATATTCACGTCTGCACAGCCTGCAAACGGCCGTGACCGTGGCGACTGGGCCGGCGTGCTCCTGTTGGGAAGCGCTTGGGTGAACCAAAACACTAAGCCTAGCATCGAAGGTATCACTCCTTCCGTCCTCTACGGATCTACGTTAGCAGAAAGTGCGACGCCTACTACCAATGCTGATCAAAGCAGCGGAACCTTGAACTATGTCCGTATTGAATATGCCGGTATCGAGCTCACGCCTAACAACGAAACCAATGGTTTGACCATGGGTGGTGTAGGTAACGGCACAACTATCGACCACGTACAATCATCTTTTGGTGGTGATGATAGCTTCGAATGGTTCGGCGGTACAGTAAATGCAAAACACCTTGTTTCTTTCAGCGCTTGGGATGACGATTTGGATACAGATTTCGGTTTCCGTGGAAATGTTCAGTTCGCGCTTGTAGTGCGCTATCCTTTCTATGCCGACCAATCCGGTTCCAACGCTTTTGAAAGCGATAACCAAGGCAATGCCAATAATACGCCCGGTTGCGACTTCACGTTTGATGGAACCGGCGTAACCGGCGGTGACCACGAAGGCTGTACGCAAGCCGTGTTCTCCAACGTTACCGTACTGGGCCCTAAAGATGTCAATGCACGCCCGATCTCGGGTAGCTTCCAGAACACGATGCACATTCGCAGAAGAACAAACATCTCAATCTTCAACTCGTATTTGTCAGGCTTCACTACCGGTCTTCGCATGGATGAAGATGCTACTATCGCAGCCTACAAGAGTGGATTGGGTAAATTGAAGAACAACGTCTTGTTGACGACGGTCGCTGTTATAAACCCCGAAAAAGAAGTGGGTACCACTTCCGGTGAACTTGGTGTGGTATACAGCACCAATACTGCCAGTGGCGACGCTACAGCGGTGAAGGCCATCTGGACGAACGTTGACAACGACAACATCAGCCAATTCCCCACAAAAGCCGTACAGTGGGCAGATGTTGCTGGAAATCCCGCAGGATCCGTACTGCCTCCGTACGCAGGTTATGGCGTACAGCCTGTTAATTATTGGGGCAAGGGCCCTGTTGGAGCGTATCCTGTAAACCCTGACTTCACCATCGGTTCCGGAACACTGGCTACTGGTGCTGATTATGGCGATGCCAAATTTGGCACCTTCTTCGACAAGACCCCGACCTACATCGGCGCTTTCGGATCGAGCGACTGGACAGACTCCTGGACTGAATTCCAGCCTGGTGTAAAAGCTTACTAAATAGGATAAAGCGAATTATTGTAAAAAGACTTACCCCTACTGTGGGTAAGTCTTTTTAATTTTGCACGCATTTCCAATTGAATATGAAATACAACCATTTGTTATTGTTTGCCCTGGCACTCTTGTTTTTTTCGTGTGATAAGAAAGCGAACTACAATCCCAATGATCACTTGACGGCAGCGACGAAAGATGAAGTGATGACCAAGCTGATCCGCTACCTGGCCAAGCCACCCGAAAACACTTCCGACGTGGAGAAATTCGAAAAACAATACGACGAATACTACCTCGACAAAATGAGCCGCGCGAAGCTGGAGTTCTACTTTCCGGCAGATGGAGAAACATACTTCCTGATCTCTCAACAAGCGGCAAGTCTCTATGGTAAGCGCCATGCTACCGGTGGAAAATTCAAACTGAACGACAAGGGAGAGTTGGTTGAATACGAAGAAATTTTCAGAACCTGGAAAATGATGCCCGACACATTGGTGCGCAGAGGCGGCATGTTGTTCGATCGAATGGTTAAAGGCGAATCACTCGAGCCCTATTGGACAAAAAATAGCAAGGGCGAAGAGTATGTTGAGTTTCCGGACCCGAATGTGTATTACGACAAAGCGGAGCGGAAGTGGAAAACGAAAGCCTAGCAGCGCATTGACTCCTTAAATCGGTCGTCCCTTATTTCACATTTGGATTGTCCGTCACCCGGGAGTGCGGTTTTCTTTTTGAAGAAATTTTATAATTTCGGTACATAATCGTATCGATAAGCATCCTTGCACAGCATCCTCATCACCGGCGCATCCGGCCTCATCGGCTCACGGCTCACCAACTTGTTGCACAGCCATGGCCACCGTGTGGCACATCTGGGTCGCGCCAAGCGTGATGGCATTGCCCGGTCCTTCGTTTGGGATATCGACCGGCGCTACATCGAACGCGGCGCCCTCCAGGACGCCGACACGATCATCCACCTCGCCGGCGCCGGCATTGCCGACAAACCCTGGACCAAAGAACGCAAACGCGAGATCCTCGAAAGCCGCACCCAATCCACGCAGCTGCTTTACGACGAACTGAAAAAAGGCAACCACTCCGTGAAGACCATCATCTCCGCCACGGCGGTCGGCTACTACGGTTTCAAAGACGAAGCGACCACCTACACGGAAGACGATCCGCCGGGCGATGATTTCCTGGCCCAGGTCACGCGGCGGTGGGAGCAGGAGGTAGATGCATTTCTGAAGTTAAATATTCGCGTAGTGCGCCTTCGTATTGGCATCGTGCTCAGCGCAGACGGCGGTGTGGTGCATGAGATCTTGCGCCCTGTAAAATGGTACGCCGGCGCTCCCCTGGGATCGGGAAATCAATACCTGAGCTGGATCCACCTCGACGATCTTTGCAACATCTTCACCATGGCCGTCGAGAACGATGCGCTGGAAGGCGCCTACAATGCCGTGGCGCCCCATCCCGCGACGAACCGGGAGCTCACCCTGGCCATTGCAAACGCGGTGCACAAGCCCATCATTTTTCCGGCTATTCCTTCGTTTATCCTCAAGCTGCTGTTGGGCGAAATGGCCGACCTGGTGCTGCGGGGAAGCAAAGTGTCGAGTGAGAAAATCCAACGCGCCGGATTCAAATTTGCTTTTGAAAACGTAGACGACGCCCTGGTAAATTTGCTTCAAAAAAAACGGCCGGTCGCGCCGGTGGTATCAAAAACCTAAGGAAAGCAGAAGCCTTACCTGACCGCCACACCGATTTTTGAATCGGCGGTGCCGTAATACAAAAGCCACCGGTCGTGGAAATACACCATGCCCTCCAGAAAACACACTTGATTTACTTGCCCTGTGATCTCGTAAGGCTTGTCGGGCCGGATGAAATTTTTCTCCAGCCGGTCTATGACTTGCGTTGGATCATTCCTGGCGAACAAAACCTGCCCACCGCAGTAGGCACCCTTGGCCAGCGTGGTGTCGCCCTGGGTGTTGTGATTCATGCCATTGTAGAGGAGCACGATGCCGGCGTCAGTAAGCAATGCATAGGGACCGCTCTCCACAAGAAAGCTGTCGAAATAACCTTTGCGCGGTTTAAGGACGGACCTTAGTTTTCCGTTCTTCAGTTCGGGTGTCCAGTGAAGCAGGTCGGAAGAGGTGGCGGCAAACAGGTCGGTGTCGCCAAAATACATCCAGAACTTCCCGTTCACTTTTGTGGCCACGATCTTCGACCCTTCGCGCCGCGCGACAATGGCGCCCGACTTGCTCCAGGTATTTTTGTGGCCGCCTTGCAACACCGTTCCCTGCTTTGTCCAATGGATCAGGTCGGCTGAGGTGGCAAGCAATAGCCTTGCCGTTGTGCCATCGTAGGCCGTGTAGGTCATGATGTATTGGCCTTCTTCAGACTCCACCACGCGGGGATCTTCGATGCCGCCTTCCCATTCAAACCGCTTCAGGCTGTCGTTGTCGGGAAAGAGGACGGGTTCCTTCATTTTTGAAAAATGCAAACCATCATCGCTTGTCGCCAGGCCGATGCGCGACGTGCCGGCAAAGCGGCCCACGGTGTCTTCGGCCCTGAACAGCAGGTACACCTTATTTTCACGAACGACAGCGGCGGGATTGAAAACATCTTTGATCTCCCACGCCACCGCTTTTCCCAACACGGGGCATTGGAATATATTTTCACCGGGCGCGAGGATGGGATTGACACTATCAACTTTTTCGAACGGCACCAGCGCCCACGTCGTTCCGGTGGTGGTCGTGGGTTTAGGTTGGCAGCCGCAGAGGATCAAACATGCGCCTAGAACAAGAGAAAAGTAGAAGACGCTTGTTTTTCGTTTCATCCTTGTATATTCGTTTTTTATGTACAAGGTATACGTATGAAAACGAAAAAGAAAACTGCAGAGGTATCGTTAAGTCCCGAGGCGTTGGAAGAAGAGCAACGCATCCGCAGGGCTTTCAAAGACAAGGATTGGGCGGAGATCAAAGGCTCCAACAGCTGGATGATCTTCAAGGTGATGTCGGAGTTTGTGGAGGGTCTCGAGAAGCTGGCCAAGATCGGTCCCTGTGTCACCATTTTCGGATCGGCCCGGGTAAAACCCAGCAATCCCTATTATAAAATGGCCGACGAGATCGCCTACCAGTTGGTGCAACACGGCTATGGTGTCATCACGGGCGGTGGTCCGGGTATCATGGAGGCCGGTAACCGCGGGGCCAACCGGGCCAAGGGAAAATCCGTGGGCCTCAACATCTATCTGCCCCACGAACAAAAAGGAAACATCTATATCGACCCCGACAAACTGATCACGTTCGATTACTTCTTTGTGAGAAAGGTCATGTTCATGAAATACTCACAGGGCTTCATCGTCATGCCTGGCGGTTTCGGCACGTTAGACGAGCTGACGGAAGCATTGACATTGATCCAAACCAAAAAGATTGGCCGGTTCCCCATCGTGCTGGTGGGCAAAAGTTTCTGGAAGGGTTTGCTGGACTGGTGGAAGAAAGTGTTGGTCACCGACAAGATGATCAACGAAGAAGACCTCGATCTTTTTAATTTGGTCGATACCCCGGAAGAAGCCGTGCGCGTCATCGACGATTTCTATTCCAAGTACTTATTGTCGCCCAATTTTTAATCGGGCAACGGATCAACACAAGATCAAGAACGTAAGAATGGGAATGGGCCCCGATGCCGTGGTTCAGATCCCTGAATTGCCGTATGAAGGTTATGCAACGTGATCGTTAGAAACTTAAATTTAACCGGATAGCCATGCCTTTACCTGACTATGATACCGGCGTCATCACCAAGCAACTCTTCGACGCCGCGCAATCCAAACATGTATGCAGCATACAATTGTTCAAGGAAACGGGATCGCGGGTCGTTCATCCCTATGGTGTTTGTCGTACGAAGCAAAACAAGATCGTGCTGGTGTGCTGGCAGGAATATGGATACAGTGCCAAAAGCACAGGTCCCGGCTACCGGAACCTGATGCTGATGGAGTGCTCGAGTGTGAAAGTATTGCCCCGAACGTTTTTTGTACGCAACGATTTTGACGCCGCCGATCTGTTATACGCCGAGTGGGTTTTTCACATCTGAATACCTAATCGAATTTTTCCTTCTTCACAGTGGGCCAGTTTGTGTTGGCTTTCGTGATGTAGCCGGCCGGATCTTTTCTCCAAAGCACCAGCACGTCTTTGTTATAGTTCAGATACAACTTGCCGTCGATAACGGTCCAGGCATCGGGCGAGGTTGATGCTTTGTGACCTTGAGACATGCCATAGGCGCAATAGCCCCCGAACTGCGGAGCGAACTTTTCGGGGTTAGCCTTAAAGTCACTGAGATTTTGTTCGGAAGAGAAAAGCCAGGTCGATTCTTTCCAGGTGTAGTTGAATTCCTTTTTCCCCTTTACAGGTTTTGACTCTTTGAAGTAGGCCACGGGATCGTAGCCTTGAATAGCCGCTTCTGATTT
>CBIHQM010000002.1:0-43241 GCA_966211885.1 uncultured Chryseolinea sp. | reverse complement strand
TCCGCCTCGGGGACTGGGATTTCTCAAACAGCGCAGTCACTATTTTCAGAACCCATCACTAAAGTGGTTTTCGTGAGTTGGGATTATTTAGCGTCTAAGTCATATTCGAGATAGCAAAGTCCCCGAGGCGGGAGACTTTGCTATGGCATTACGCGCCACAGGGGAATGTATTGCGGCTACTTTCGTACTCCAAGGATGATCCGCTGTCCAAATCCCAGTCTCCCGCCTCGGGGCCTGGGATTTCTCAAACAGCGCAGTCACTATTTTCAGAACCCGTCACTAAAGCGGTTTTCGTGAGTTGGGATTATTTAGCGTCCAAGTCATATTCGAGAT
This sequence comes from uncultured Chryseolinea sp., assembly GCA_966211885.1. GTDB lineage: Bacteria > Bacteroidota > Bacteroidia > Cytophagales > Cyclobacteriaceae > Chryseolinea. The sequence continues at coordinate 42,908 of CBIHQM010000002.1, read as the reverse complement.
AGCAAAGTCCCCGAGACGGGAGACTTTGCTATGGCGTGACGCGCCATAGGGGAAGGTATTGCGGCTACTTTCGTACTCCAAGGATGGTCCGCTGTCCAAATCCCAGTCTCCCGCCTCGGGGACTGGGATTTCTCAAACGGCGCAGTTACTATTTGCGAACCCCCACTAAAGCGGCTTCCCCGCCTGAAGCTTCGTTACTATTTCCTCGGAATAACCTTTATAATACGTATCCTTCGCCAACGGCAATGTCTTGTTGGCACACTTCAACGCTTCCTTAGTATTGCCCTGCAGCGCATAACCACGCGTCATTCCCATGCAGGCGTAAAGATCGTTTGCATCCTTTTCGTAATTCATTTTATAGATAGCGATCGCTTCGGTGGTGCGCTTTTGATTTTCAAGAGTTCTGCCATATGAATAGAGTTGCAGCGTGGTCGCCAGCGGATAGGCTTTCTTCATGACGGAATCCGCCTTCTGCTTCATGCCTTTTTTCTCCAGCAGACCAGCATAGGTGGAAAGCGTGACAAAGTTCTTTTCACCAAAGTAGGTATTGATGGATCGCTCGGCCCAGCCAATCGCTTCATCGATATTGATATTGTGCATCAGGCAATAGTTCGCGGCCATCTGCATGTTTTGCCAGTAGCGATAAAAAATACCGGAATTGAATTCTCTTCTGAACGCGGCGATCTGCTCTTTTTCGAGGTCCACAGAAACTTTAAAGGGGATCTTCACTTTCTCCCACTGCAGCGAGACGATGGCTGCGTCGTCGGTCTCGTCGCTGAAGACGTATGTGAGTCGCTCTACACTTTCGTTCAGTTTGGCCACCGGCACTTCCACGCGAAGGGCATCGTCTTTGCTGTCATAATAAAAACTTCCCCAGGCGGTGCTGACGTTTGAAAATATGATCGTTGCCTTTTCCGGTCCCATGGCGATAAAAAATCCATACTTTCCAGCTTTCAATGGCTGACCCTCAATGGAGACATCCGTACTAAAGGTAAAGGTGGTGTTCTCATTGGCACCGGCACGCCACGGGGCCGCTTTGCTGGTGCCATAATGCAGATCGGCAAAACCGTAGTGCACGAGGCCACCCCAGATCTTGCCTTCGCGACCATTGACGATCGGGCGATTATAGTCGATCCGCACCTCTGTGTTTCCGATGTATTGCGACACAGATGCTTTCCGATTCGGTCCGCCCGACGGAAATGTAATCTGTGCAAAGGCAGTCACCACAGCCAATAACAGGCACGCGGTAAGGGATGTAGTTTTGATCATAGGATATGCTTAAGAGTTGATTTGGTGGTTTGCATGAAGATAACGGCACTCAAATAACCTGCCAACTAAGCATCCTACCAATCCTTGTGAAATGGAAGATTTCAAAAAACAAAATAAGCGTGGGTGTCCGTTTCAGGACGAAAGTGTTCGCGAGTAAACCACGTTGAACAGCACATCAGAAAATTCCAACGTCCGCCTCCAACACTCACTCATGCTTCAATGCCTTTATCGGGTTCGCCTTCGATGCCTTGAGCAACTCGTAGCCTACCGTAAAGATCATCAACAAAAATACCAGGCCGGCACCCGCAATGAATGGCGTCGCGGTGAGGCCGATGCGGAATGTAAAGGTGTTGAGCCATTGTTGGTTGAAGTACCAGGTCACCGGCAATGCGATCAGCATGGCGACCGCGAACATCTTCAGGAAGGTGGTGATCAGCAACACGACGATCTGCCGCGACGATGCGCCCAGCGACTTGCGGATGCCGATCTCGCGCGTCTTCTGTTCGGCCATGAACGAGGAGAAGCCGTATAATCCCAGGATCGTGATGCAGAGCGACAGCAGCGAAAACCATTTTGCAAGACCCGACACCTGGTTCTCTTTTTTATACAATTTCCGGAACTCGTCGTCGATGAACCAGTAGTCGAAGCCAACGCCGGGCATCACTTTCTTCCAGGTTTCCTCGATGGCGCGCAGTTTCCCGGCCATCCCCTTCTCCGACAGGCGCACATATAAAATGCGGTCCTGCTCGCGCAAGCGTGGCGATATCACCAGGGGATTGATGGCATGATAGGCCGACTGAAATGGAAAATCCTTCACCACGCCAATTACCGTGCTGCGGGTTTTCATAAACACGTTGTCGACCTGCATGCCCAAAATGTTTTCGTTGGTTTTGTTGAGCACCTTAACGGCCTTTTCATTGAGTAGTACGGTGTTTGAATCGGACGGGATGCTGTTATCAAAATCGCGGCCCGCCACGATCTGCAGGTTGAAGGCCTTGCAGAAATCGAAGTCGGTGCTCATCCTGGCCCACTGGTATTCCTTGTCGTCTATTTCCGCGAAACGAAACGTATTGTCCATGCCACCGAAATAATCGTGGCGCGGCAAGTGGTTGCTCATGGTCACGTAGGCCAGGTCCTTGTCTTGCAAGAGCTCGTTCTTCAGGGCCGGATATTTTTCGTTAGGGGCCACCGTACCAAAGCGCACGGAAAGAATGTGTTGTCCGTTTTCATTCAACTTCGATTGCTGTATAAAATCCATCTGGCCCAGGATGACAATGGAGGATACCGAAAGAATAACCGCGGCCGCAAACTGAAAGGTGACCAATGCCCTTCGCAGCAGTTCCGACCCCTTGCCCACGGCTTTGCCCTTGAGCACTTCGGTGGGCCTGAATCCCGAAAGGTAAAATGCCGGGTAGCTCCCACCGAGCACGGTCACTACCAGCACGATGCCCAGCAGCCCCAGCACAAAATGGAAATTGAAAAGACTAAGCACATCGAAGTGCTTGTCGGCAATCTGGTTGAAGTACGGCAGGGCGATGACGATGAAGATCAGGGCCAGCAACAAAGATAGTCCCGTGTTGAGCCCGGATTCAAGGATAAATTGGAAGGCGATGTCGCGGCGACGGCTTCCCAGCGTTTTGCGCAGACCCACTTCCTTGCCGCGTGTGCCGGCGCGGGCGGTGGCCAGGTTCATGTAGTTGATGGAGGCAATCACCAGGATCAGCACGCCGATCACCGACAGCGTGTAGACGGTTTGCAGGTTGCCCGGTGCTTCGAACACCGCCCAGTTGATCTGCGAATCGAAATGCATGTCGTCGAAGGGACGGATCATCGACCCGATCTTATTTCCCTCGGCGCGAAACGCAGAATCCGACTCCTGGGTGATGAGCGCCAAACGTTTCAATTCCTCGCTCATCGCGTCCATGGGAGCGCCGTTGGGCATATAGAGGAAGGTAAAGAAAAAATTGCCGGCCAGGCCGTTGCTCTCCATGGCATCGGCAAAATTAGCGCCGCTGCTTTCGTAGGTTGTTTTCAGACCGTTCATGTTCAACAAAAATTTGGGTCTGAAAAACGTGTTGGCCGGATAATCTTCGAACACGCCTGTAACCTGGTATTCCACTTCCTTGCCGAACGTCGTAAAGGGATGTTTGATGGTGAGCAGCTTATCCATGGCCGGCTGGTCGCCGAACAACGCCTTGGCGGCCGACCGCGAAATGATCATGCTATTGATGTGTTCCAGCGCCTTGGACGGATTGGCACCATCGATCATTTTCACATAGAGGACGTCGCCGAGCGATTGCTCTACCCAATAGAGTTCGCCATTCTGGTTTAGGATGATCTTGTCGGCTTGTTTATCGTGGATCGAGTGTGGGAAGCCGGTGATGAGCAGCCGCGTATAGCTTTCGATGTTCTCAAATTTTGCCTTGAGCTCGCGGGGGTATCCACCCGGCACAGCACCAAAGGAATCCCGGTTTCCATTCTTGTCGGTGATGGAGCCGCCCAGAGAATACAGGGCATTGTGACGGGGGTGAATGGTGTCGTAGGTGAGCTCATCGAAAACATACATAAAGATGAGCGACGATGTGGCGATGCCGATGGCCAAACCAATAACGTTGATGAGGGAGAAGATCACGTTTCGCCGGAACGCGCGGACGGTGATCAATAAAAAGTTCTTGATCATGGACGAGGGTTTTGAGGGTTTTTATATCAGGTGACTTGTAACCAGAAGCTAGTATCACGCATGGCTATGCCACCGCTTGCTGAAGGGTTCACGCACAACAACGCCGGCACAAATCACCCACAGCTTGATCGCGGTGACCTTGATTTTTTTACTATTGATGGATCCATCGACAAAAACCGACCGCTGCCAGGAGCGTCTCTTGCACATCATTTCGAAAGCAAACGATTGATTAAGTCGATGATCGACGGGCTATTGAATATAGTAAATCGACCAGCGAATCACAAAATCCTGGCGCGCATTCGTTGCTGTTCCGCTGTTAAATAAAATTGAGCGTGTCAACATGGATAAGGCTGCTCCATAAAAACCGGGATGCTCCGGCATCACCCTATTTCAGCGGAGGAGGTTCCAGCATCGCTTTATCGGCCAGCGGCGCCAACATCATCCCCGTCATCGTGCCCTGCCAATGCACGAACTGCCAACGATCGTCACGATATAGCCAGCCTGTGGTGTACAATACCTCCGCCACTTGCCGGCCATCCATGTAAGCCTTAAGCCTTCCATTTCTCAAGACAAAATTCCCGTAGACCCGCTGACGTTGTTCGCTTAGCGCATTGGTGGAGCCTTTGAACCGGGGCACATACGGTATGGTCTCCTCCAGCGTATGACCTTCACCATTGGCATTGATGGTGAAATAGTCCGTGCCACAAAGCTTCCGGAATGCCATCGAATCGCCCTTGGAGGTTGCCTCAAACATCGCTTGCTCCACCCTGTCTAATTCAACAAGCGCCGAAGTGTTCAAGGGTTTCTCCTGATGGCATGACATGATCGCGCAGCTCATTGAAAAAAAAAGTAGGCAAGAAAATATCCTCATAGCGGTTACGGTTTAGGTATTGACAGATCGTTTTTTTTGTATGCTAATTTCGACAATACCTTCCGACCAAACCTGCCCGTTGAGCAAACGGCACGTCCGGATGAACAATTGGTAACGACTGTTTATTGTTTTACTTCCTGACAGAGGGCTGATGCCCCAGGATCATACGTTCAGGATCTGGATCACGGCATCCTTCCGCTGACGGGAAATGGGGAGTTGAGCACCACTCACCATTTCGATAGAACCGCCGTCTGCCTTTATATACCGGCTCACATGCTTTAGATTAATAAGAAATGAATTATGGATCCTCAGAAACTGATAAGGCACCAATACCTCTTCTACTTCCTTCAACGTTTTTGACACGATCAATTTTGTGTTATCCAAAAAAAATAGCGTTGTATAATTGCCATCCGACTCCCCATAGAGTATCGTTTCCGGCTTAACAAAGTGAACCGCTTGCTGGGTCGCAAAGCTGATCTTCTCCGGTTGGGCGCCGGGATGTTGATATTGCTGCATCAAAATATCCAGTTGCTGCTTAAAACTACCCTGGACTTTCTGTTCATATCGTTTCAGGGCATTCACCAGATCTCCGGCGTCGATCGGTTTCAGTAAATAATCTAGTGCGGCAAATCGAAATGCTTTCAGTGCAAATTGGTCATACGCCGTGGTAAAGATCACGTCAAAGGAAGGGCTGGCAAAGGCCTGCAATACTTCAAAGCCATTCTTCTTTGGCATTTCTATATCGAGGAAAATAAGCTGCGGCGTGTGCCTTTGAATGGCTTCAATTCCTTTCTCGGCCGTGTTGGCAAGGGCAACAATTTCCACTTGCGGGCAATAGGTTTGCAATTGCCACTCCAGCATTTCCAGCGCGTTCTTCTCGTCGTCTATTAAAACTACTTTGATCACGATACGGGTATTTTCAAAACTATCTTGGTACCGGAGGCGCCTCCCTGCTCATCGAAAAGATCATGGACGGTCACCGAATTATTCAATTTGTAGAGATTGTTGATGATCTTGATCCGGTCGCTGCTGATTTGCATACCATACGATTTTTGCCGGACCGCATCCTTACTCTTTCGTTCCGCAGCGTTTTTTCTGCCAATGCCGTTGTCCTCGATCTCGGCTTGCAACGTATGGCCGCTCACCTTCTTGAACCGGATCCACAGTTTCCCCCGCTCCTCTTTTTGTAACAAACCATGCCAGATCGCATTCTCCACATAGGGCTGTATCAGCATCGAAGGCAGGAAAGTATGGTCTTCCTCAAGATTTTCGCCCTTCTGTATTTCGTAGTCAAAGCCCCCGTCAAAGCGCAACGATTCCATATCCAGATAGAGTTGCAGGGTCTGGATCTCGGCATCGAGGCTGATGTGATCACTGGCTGAATTATCTAAGATCAGGCGGATCAGTTTTGCAAATTTAGTAAGATAGTTAGACGCGGTCTTCGTGTCGCTTTTCACAATGTAGCGATTGATACTCCCCAGGCAATTAAAAATAAAATGGGGATTCATCTGCGCACGCAGCGCACGCATCTCGATCTCTTTCATTTTCCTGTCATACCGGGATTTTAATCGGATGCGGTAAACAATGGCCAGCAGCACCAAAAGCGATAAACCGCCAAACAAGCCATACAGCCAAAGCGTGGCGTAGTATTCCTTCTTTTTTGCAGCTACGTCTTGCTCCCTGATCTTTTCATTAAAATAAGTGTTCAGGGCTTGCCGCTCTTTTTCAGAACCAAACTGCTTCTCTAAAGATTCAATTACCTTTTGTTGATAAAAAAGCGCACTATCGTACAGACCCCGGTCCCGGAACAATCTGGCCAGGGCGAGCCCGCTTCGGCCGATGGAGGCGTTCTCATGGAGTTGATTGGCGATGGCAAAGGTGCGTCTCGCATAGACCCTTGCCGAATCACGCTGATGGATCACGGCAAAAATCTGCGCCAGGCGTTGATAAGACTGCAACGCGATGTCGAGGTTGTGATCATGCTGTAAGGCCAATGTTGCCGAGGATCGAAAATAGGGAATGGCCGCAAGGAGCTTTGACTCGCTTTGCGCGATATCTCCCCAAAACAAATCCGTCAGAGAAGAAACCCGGTCGCCGACCTGGGTCGATTGGGTGGCGTACCATTTTGCAGAATCGATTTGATGATGGCCGAGGCAAGCCCTGCCCAGATTACACAACCTGCTGCAAATGGCTTCATGAAGGGGATGGAAGTAGGCATACGCGGGAGTCCACCGCATGGAAAGGCGGTAGTTGTCAACGGCCTGCGCCGTGTCTTTCTGGTGCCAGTAAACATCCCCCACCTGGTTGTAGAGGTATGAAATCGAACCCGAATCCATCGGGCTAATCAGCGCCAGCCGGATGCGGAGACCCTCTTTGAATACTTCAAGTGCCTTCTCGGTATTGCCAAGCTGCAGCAGCACTTCACCCTGAAGGTTCGTGGCGTAAGCCTTCATCGCGGGGCTCACTTTCGAGGATAATGCAAAGGTTTCCAGCGCATATTTAAAACTGCTATCCACATTGGTCTTCAGGTATTGAAATCCTTTTTGCAATGCGTGCGCGAGTCGGGCAGAGTCTGTAAAACGATCGGGGCTGGTCATTTTATCTTTCCAGCCCTGCACAGCAAATAAAACGGCCGTGTCGCGCCGGAGGTTTATAACCCGGTTTGGAATGTCGTCTCCGTCGGCAGTAGTTTCAACGGTTTCAACGCTACCCTTGGTTAACTTAAAAGCATATTGCCCGGCCGGCAGGTTGTGAAGGGTTATCTCGGTTCTGAAATAATTGATCCGCTTAAGCTGATAGTTCTTGTCGCTGGGATTCCACTGGTTGATGCTGCCCGATAGGAAAACATTTTCAGCGCCAAGAAAATCATTGACTTCGATACGCAACGTATGCTGCGCGTGCCCCAAACGAATGATGGAAAGAAAAACCAGCAGCAAGACTGCCCGTCGACGCGTGTTCAGCATATGCCTCAGGATATGCAAAATAGACCTTTCTTTGATTGTCGTGAATGTTATCGGTAAATGTAATTTACTGATAAATCGGTGTGATTGGCAAAACTATTCCTCAAAGAAAAATGAGATCTGCAGCCTCTCACTTTCTGTTTTTATGATTTTTTGATTTAAATTCTATTATTCCTATAGATATTATATTTTTTAATAAAAAGTCTTTACCTTTCGCGCACGAATACGGATTCACACGTTGATTTTTTATAGCATGGAAACAAAATTTTTAGGGCTGATGTTGCTGGCCCTGCTCGCAGGTTGTTCACCCAAGAAAACATTTACTCCGGAAGAGCGTCAGGCCTACGAGGATTCCCTTAACGCGTGGCATACCCGGCGGCTGGAAGACGTGAAGGCACCTAACGGATGGTTAAACCTTGTGGGACTCTACTGGCTTGAACCCGGCCCCAACACATTTGGCAGCGGAGAAAAGAACAACATCGTTTTTCCAAAGGATAAAATTGCGGAGCAAGCCGGCTATTTCATTGTACAAGACAACCAGGTCATCCTCCGGGTAAATAGCAACATCCCCATTACGATCCATGGGAAACCGGTAACCACCGAGCAAGTTGTCTTTCATCCCGACTCCAGCGTCATCGTCGTCGAAAGTGGCTCCTTGCGCTGGAACATCATCCGGCGCGACACCAAGCTTGCGATTCGCCTCCGCGACCTCGACAGCGAAGCCACAAAATCTTTTGCAGATATCGAGCGATACCCGGTCGATCCGGCCTTTCGCGTAGAAGCCACGTTTGAAAAAGCGGACTCATCGCGCACCATCGACATCACCAACATCGTGGGACAGACCACGGCCCAGCGTTCGCCAGGGACACTGGTGTTTGACTTACTGGGGAAAGAGTACCGGTTGGATGTGTTGGAGGGAAACAAAGACGAGTTCTTTGTCATTTTCGCGGATGTCACCAGCGGCCATGAAACCTATGGAGGAGGCCGCTTTGTTTATGTGAAAAAACCGGTGACGGGCGAGGCCACTTACATCGATTTCAACAAAGCGTACAACCCGCCGTGTGTATTCACGCCCTATGCTACCTGTCCCCTACCCCCTAGCCAAAATGTGCTGGCGGTGGAAGTGAAAGCCGGCGAGAAAAATTATTCAGCCGCCAACGCTCCAGCGCGTTCAACGGCCTCTGTTCACTGAAACTGACCGGTTCGGTTTTATGGAGGTTTGATAGCGCAAGGATGGAGGACGGTGTCCACCGTATTGCACGTTGAGTCGAAGGTAGCCCCTTGGATTAAATTTGACCGATGCGCCGGAAAACCTGCAATTCCTGCTCAACCTCATCCATTGGCATGATGCCAGGGGAATCGAAAAAATAACGAAATAGGTCAGCCGCAGGTTCGGCAGGCCTTTACGATCATCCCCTGTTTACTTTGTTGCCTGATAGATGTCATACCAATCCTGGTGATCGAGCGCAATGTCGAACGCGTCGACGATATTCCGGATGCGCTGCTCTTCTTTCGTGCCGATGAGCGGCAGGGCGCCGAGTTTGATAAGCCACGCTACGGCGATGGATTCCAGGTCTTTGTCATACTTGGCCGCGTACGTCTTGAGTTTTTCGCGCATGCGTACGGTCTCGGGTTCGTTACCCGATGCGATACGACCTGCCGCCAACGGTGCCGACGCCAGGGGACGCATGTATCTTTGTTTGATATAATCCATCTGCCCGTTGTCGAGCGCCACGGTGTTGAGCAGGTTCAGCTCGAGGTGGTGGGTAACTACCGGATTATGAAGATGCGCGCTGAGCAGTTGATGCTGAAATACAGAAAAATTGGCCACGCCGATGTTCCTGACCTTTCCAGACTTTAATAGTTGCTCGAGCGCCAGAGCGGTTTCTTCGAGACTGGAGATGGGATCGAGATGGTCCAACAGGAAAATGTCGATGTAATCGGTGTTCAGCTTGCGCAGCGATTGATCGATGCTCTTACGAATGTGCGCCGCCGAGGTGTCGACATGTTGTGTGCGGATGTCAGGTTGTGACGGATGAGGCACACGCAGACCGCATTTGGTAAACAAGACGAGATCTTCGCGCTTAAAACGCTTTTCCTTGATCAGACCACCGAAGAGCTCCTCGCAGGAATAGTTGCCGTAGTAGTCTGCATGATCGAATGTGTTAATCCCCAGCTCCAGGCACAGGTGAACGATCTTCTCCAGCGAATTGATCGATGTCTCGCCCTCCCAACGGTAGAAACTATAGATGGCTTCGGATACTTTGGGACCTGAGTCACTGAGGTAGACTTTCTTCATTTTTATTGCTTTTGACAAAGCAAGATCGCAATTAAACGCAAGCTGTCAAAATAACGCCAGGTCTAAACCTGCAAAAAAAATGCGACGGCCTGCTCTTCAACGTGCATCCCAATCCAACAAGCCGTGGCGCGCTGAAAAATCGCGCGCGCGACCGACGGGCTTTTATCCCACCACACGGGCCGGCGAGTCTGCATGTCCCGCTTCTCGAGGGCTCATCCGCCTCGCAAAAGCTGGCCGCAAACGCGCACACTCCATCAGCCGCCTTTTCTTCGGACCGGCATAGCGTACTTTACCAGCAGCGCCTGGTTGAGGTCACTGATCATGGTGGTGGATAATATCTTCAGGGTTTCATCCCGCACTTTGCTAAAAACAGCATTGATGCCGCAAGTCGACTCGTCCTCACAAAAACCGCAGGACTCATAGTAGTTCAAAGAAACACAGGGAAGCATGGCCACAGCGCCATCGATGATCCTGATCACCTCCAGCAGGGTTACCTGCGATGGGTCCCGGATGAAATGATAACCACCAATGTTTCCTTTCTTGCTCGACAGGATCCCGGCCATCTTTAGATCATGCATGATGACCTCCAGAAATTTTTTGGGAATATTTTCGGCGTCCGCAATTTCCCTTATCGTTAGTATTTTATCCACCGGATGCTGCGCAATAAACTTCAAGGCGTGCAGCGCGTATTGACATTTTTTTGATAACATAACACATCAACAGATTAATCTTCCCCAATACCTCCCGTTGCACACACACACCCGATTGAACCCGAAAAGATTACGTACAGAAGCGACGGGAAGGTGGCACATGGCCACTGCCCGCCCGCCTTCTTGTTCTTCCCATGATGGGTGGCGTACTGAAAAAAGGTGAGAGGAAATTCAGACGCAAGCGCCGTGAATTCCTCTTCCCTTCAACCAAACTAATCAATTTGAAATTATACCCCGTCAGACGAGGCTACCAGCTTGACATCCAACTCAAAATCATCTGCAATCGCCTTGTCGCCCAGGTTTTCGAAAAAATTTGCCGACCTGAATTTTATGTTATACTTCGTGCGATCGACAAGGATCTTCGCCGTCGCAGAGACCTTTTTTCCTTCGGCCTTCACCTGGGCGGGAAACTCAACATCGTTCGTGATGCCTTTTATCGTGAGTTTACCCTTCACCGCATAGTTGTTATCACCTTTTGCTACAGCAGACGTAATGATAAAGGAGGCCTTGGGAAATTTTTCCACGCCGAAAAAATCATCGGACTTCAGGTGACCCAACAGTTTGGCGTTCGACCCGGCATCCGTCAGATCGGTTACGGTAATGGACGTGACGTCGATATCGAAGTTTCCACCTTTCAACGTTTTTCCATCCCAGGTGAGTGAGCCGGAAGCCAGGTTTATATTCCCGGTGTGTTCACCGGTTACTTTTTTTCCTTTCCAGCTTAATGAACTTTCCTTGGGGTTCACTTTGTATGCCTCCGCCGTGGGACGTTCTGCAAAAGAGACTGCCACAACAGCCAGCAGGCTCAAGGCACTGATTTTTAAAATCCTGTTTTTCATAGGTTATTATTTAGGTTTAGGTTAATGAGCATACGTTTATACAAGACGGTCCCCTGATGAAATTCCTTCATCCGCATGGCCGTGGTGAACGGCCGCCGATAAATACGGGTTGGTGGTATTTTACAACAGCGGGGACTGTTTTAAGTGCAACAAAGGTAATAGAAAATATTTAAAATATCAAAGTCTATAGATTTAATAGAATTTAATTTTTTCGCATGCGGATTACAGATGCCCAATTCCAGAATAAAGACATTACCTTGTTAGAAATATCTTATGCCCTAGTCGCATATCGATGACGTAAAGTTTAGAAATTTCACTAACGGTAGAGCTCCCCGCAAGGAGCGTCCCTCCCATGCGCACAAAGAACTTCATCCTCATCCTGCTGTCGTCGCTTTCGGTCCTTACTTTTCTAGACCGCAACGCTATCTCCATCGCGGGCCATCGCATCACCGAAGAGCTTCAATTATCGGAAAGTCAATTTGGATGGATCCTTACGGCTTTTACTTTATCGTACGGGCTGCTGGAAATTCCCATGGGCCTCTGGGGCGATCGCTCCGGTGAAAAAAGAATCATCACCCGGATTGTTGCCTCGTGGTCGCTACTCACCGCGATAACGGGTCTTGCCTCTGGATTTGTCTCGCTTTTTACCACGCGCTTCATTTTTGGTGCGGGCGAGGCGGGTGCTTATCCAAACACCGCCATCGCCATTCGCAAGTGGTTTCCCGTGCAGGAACGCGCCAGGGCACAGGCCTTTATCTGGATGGCGAGCCGGTTAGGCGGTGCGCTTGCGCCGCTCTTGATCGTTCCCCTGCAAATACAATTCGGATGGCGCGTCACCTTCGTTCTCCTCGGCGGTCTGGGAATCGTTTGGGTGTTGATTTGGCATCGCCTTTATCCTTCCGAAACCCCGCTGCCTGACAATGCCGGCTTACAACAAAACACAACCACGGCAAACAACACGCCCCGCTGGACCATACATTTGAAAGACCGGAATTTCTGGTTCCTGCTCATCATGTACTATTGCTATGCCTGCGGCGTATTCTTCTTTATTTCCTGGTTGCCCAAATACCTGCAAGCCGGAAGAAGGATTGCCGAAGAAGACCTCGCCTATTCGGCCGCGTTACCTTTCTTGCTGGCGGCCGGAGGATGCTTGATTGGCGGATGGCTGAGCGATCGGCTGGTGTCGCGCATCGGTTTGAACTGGGGTAGGAAATTGGTGCCCATCATCGGCCTGAGCCTCTCAGCTTTGTTAATGCTCGGCAGCCTTACCGTGCAAAGCAATATCACGGCCGTGATCATGCTCGCTTTGGGGTTGGCGACCATGGACGTGACTGCGCCCGTGTCGTGGGCAATAGCCACGGAGTTGGCCGGAAAGGCGAGTGGTGCGGTAACCGGCGCCATGAACACCGCCGGCTTATTGGGAGGCACCGTTGCATCGCTGGGTGTAGGCTACCTTGTCGCCTGGACGGGCAACTACGATTTGCCCCTGGTCATCCTGGCGGTTCAATTACTCATCGGTGCTTTCTTTGCGTCACAACTGAAGCTGGCGCCATCACTGCCTTAGACAAATATAAGGTCGAGTATATTTTGAAATTTACGAAGCGCATCCCGTGTATGAACATCTCATCAACGCATCGTTTCCCGGGTAGCCCGGTGGGCTGTCGGACACTTCGCATAGCGTCAAGCACTCCCCTCCATGCAGTGCTTGTGTACGCATGCCTTTTTGGATTTATCATACCGGCATGGGCACAACAACCCGAGGAGGCCATCCGCCGGCAACGGCAACAATCCAACGAGGCCATCGCCCGGCACGACACAGCGTCGCTTGCCCAATATTGGCTGGACGACATCCAGGTGCTGACATCGCGAAGTGTATCGCTGCGGGGAAAGCGGGCCAACCTACGGGCCTTCCAGCAAGAATTTCAGAGCAAAGAAAAATTGATCTACGTGCGAACGCCCGCCACCATCGAAGTATTTTCTCCATGGCATATGGCCGCCGAATATGGCCATTGGACCGGTACCTGGGTAGCCAACGGCGAAGCCATCCGCGTTGGCGGCAGCTACTATGCCAAGTGGCATTTCCAGAACGACGAATGGAGAATCAAGTCCGAAATATATGTACCCACCACCTGCGAGGGCAGCGCCTATTGTAAAACGATGCCCGATCTTCAAAGCCCTGCCGCCGCCATTGTTGTTCAGAATCACTACTTCCCCAAACCCGGAAAAGAGCTGGAGGTTATGGAAACGCGCAAGCGTGCGTCACAGGTACGCGCCCAACTCGGATTGCCCGTGGGCCGCATTTTGCAACGATCTCCCGAGTCGACAACACAGGCCTACATGATCTGGGAGTGCGAGTACGCTTCCTTGCAAGCGCGCGAGGAAGACGTGATACGCTTAGAGCAATCAGAAGAATTTAAGAAGGTGCAGGATCATATGGGTACCCTGCTAGAAAAGTTCGATCGCAGCGTTTGGCTTATACGGGAGTAGAACTACCGGTCACAGTAAAAGCTGTTTTTCCGGAACAAGAATACACACTAGCGTTGCAAACCCGGCCCTATCGTTCAATCCATCGTGCTCGAGCTGGTTTCTTTCATTAAACAATTATCATCATTACATTTAATGAATAGTCATTATTCAAAAGGCATACTTCAAGAGACGTTCTTTGAGTCTTCTGAGAAACTTCAGAGCACGGGTCAGTTTTGATCTTCCCTGATCCGTTTCGTTTCACCCCAGGCAATCCTATTTTACCCCAAAATCGATAGGAACGCCTGGAACTGGAGTTCATGCGGTATTTTTAGATTTCATATGTCCTCTATGGTAAAAGAAACACAAGTCCTCATTATCGGCGCCAGTATCTCCGGGTTAGCCAGTGCCGCCTCGCTAAAAAAAAGAGGAATAGCGTATAGCATTATTGAAAAGCAACAACAGGTCGTTCCCGCCTGGAGGAATCACTATGAGCGTCTGCATCTGCATACCAGTAAGAAATTGTCCGGGCTGCCGTACAAATCTTTTGACAGATCCATTCCACTTTATCCTTCCCGCCAACAGGTGGTCGATTATTTAACCGACTATCAAAAGGAGTTTGATATCCAACCTGATTTCAACACCGAGGCGATATCGGTCAGAAGGGTCGGTGACGATTGGATCACTGAAACGTCAACCCATACTTATAAATCAACCTACGTCATCGTGGCAACGGGTCCGTTTGGTAAGCCAAAGCCCATACAGTTTAAGGGGATGGAAACCTTTCCCGGAAAAATTTTACACAGCTATGGGTACAAGACCGGCAAGGATTTTAAAGACCAGAAGGTGCTGGTCGTGGGATTTGGTAATTCCGCCTGTGAGATTGCCATGGACTTATTTGAACAAGGAGCGACACCGTCAATGGCGGTCCGGTCTGCCGTAAATGTGGTACCCCGCGATATCTTCGGGATTCCCATTCTGCAACTGGCGTTGTTTATGAACTTCCTCCCTCCGAAGTTGGCGGATAAAATGAACGCTCCGTTGATCAGGCTGCTGGTGGGCGACATCACGGGGTTAGGTCTCAGAAAGTTACCCTATGGTCCGCTGGAACAAATTGAAAAACACGGATCCGTTCCCTTATTGGATATCGGTACGATTGCCCACATTCGAAAGGGGAACATTGCCGTGCGCCGTGACATCGATTATATCCAGCATAAGACGGTTCACTTTGATGACGGCAGCCACGACAACTTTGATGCGATCGTGGCCGGCATTGGCTACTATAGAGACTATGCGGACATCATCCAAGTCGAGCCCACCCGGTTTGACGATCTGAAAGTCAGCCTCGACAAGCAAAAGTATTTTGGCAAAGACGGCCTGTATTTTTGTGGATTCTGGATTTCACCTACAGGCCAGATCCGGGAGATTGCGCGCGATGCACAAAAAATAGCGCGGGACATTGACCGGAAAATCTTGTCCTGATCCACGACGAAGCCTTGGCTTGTAATTTCATTGTTAGCGGCGCTGAGAACAGAAGTGGGTGGCCAACTGTTACAGCATAAAGCGCACATTCCCTAGAGGCCACAGAGGCAACATCAGATAAGCATAACAAGTTGACAACAATGGCCAAGTGGCGTTGTTGTATTGCTGGCGCCGGTGGCGACCCGGCAGCTGTCTCCTGCCGTGAGGTCCATCCAGGGAGATCACATCGCCGCTCGCAAATGGTGCACAACGAGAAAAATCGCGGCGGCGATTTTGGCGGTTTTTGACAAAAACTTGATAACTTCCAAAGGACAAACTCCCCCTGTATGCCGCGCGTGTATTGCCATACATTGATCGTTGTTGCAATCATGCTCGGCGCGATGCCCTCGCCGGCGTTGCGGGCACAACAGCCGTTCGTTCCCTTTCGCCATTACTCCAGTTTCCAAGGCCTGTCGCACGACAAAGTGCTCTCCATCATCGAGGACCGCCAGGGCTTCATGTGGTTTGGCACCGTAGAAGGGCTCAACCGTTTCGACGGCTACACCTTCACCTCGTTTTACCACAAGAACGGCGACACCACCACCTTGTGCGACAACGCGGCCATCGCCATGCTCGAGGACCGCCACGGCGATCTGTGGATCGGCACGACCGGCGGCATGAGTCGATTCAACCGCGCCTCCAACGACTTCACCTCCTACCTTCCCGATCCGTCGCGCGAGGGCAGCATTTCCGATGGACGCATCAACCAAATCCTGGAAGACGAAGACGGAAATTTCTGGCTTGCCTTCTCCAACGGCTACGTCGACTACTTCAACCGCACCTCGGGCCGTTTTCAACATTTCCTGATCGACGAAAACGCACTCGACATCACGTCGCTGGAGTTCGACCGCACGGGCAACCTCTGGATCGGTACGCGCATCGGCGTGGTGGTGATGAACAAGGCGCGGCAAATCATCCAACGGTTCACGCACGATCCTGCCGATGCCGGCAGCCTCAGCCACAGCAACGTAAACGATCTCCTGCTTGATCGCAACGGCGTGATGTGGGTGGGATCCGACGGCGGCCTGAACCGTTATGACCATGATCGAAAAACATTCACACACCATCGCCACCGCGCCGACGATGCCAACAGCCTCGGATTGGACGTGATCCGTTGCCTGGGACAAGACAACACCGGCAGAATTTGGGTGGGCACTGAAAACGGGGGCCTGGACATATTTGATCCCACGGCCGAACGCTTTTATCATTATGTGAACGATGAGCTCGACCCGCGCAGCATCAGCGACAATTCCATCTATGCGATCTATCGCGACCGGCAGAACAATGTCTGGGTGGGCACCAACAGCCGGGGCATCTGTCTCTACGATGCCAACCGGAAGCCCTTTGTGATCTATCAGAAAAATCTGAGCCATCAACCCAACCTGACCAACAACAAGATCTCGGCGATCGTTGAACAGCCAGGCGCCGGGTTGTGGGTTGGGTCCGACGGCGGTGGCGTTGGCTTTTTTGACGAAGCGCACGAGACGTTCACCGCCTACCGGCACGATCCGAAAGATCCCAACAGCATCCCCGGTGACTTCGTGGTTGACCTGGAATGGGACGAAAAAGCCCACTGCCTGTGGATCGCCACGTGGGGCGCCGGCCTTGGCCGGTTTGACCCGGTCACAAAAAAATGCCAGCGTTTCATGCCCCGTGAAGGCGACCCGACCACGCTTGGGTCTGACAAGCTTTGGTGTCTTTACCAGGATCACGAAGGGACACTTTACATCGGCACCCTCGGCAGCGGCTTCAGCATCTACGATCGAAGTACCAACACCTTCAGCACCTACAGCACCGGCGACGGCCTGCGCGAAGAAAACGCGGTAGCCCTTTGCCGCGATGCCAGTGGCTTGCTCTGGCTGGGCAGTTGGGGCAACGGTGTGAGCTGCTTCGACCCGGTGGCTCGAAAATTTGTTGTCCAGCCTGACGCGCTCCGTCTCAAGAATGTGGAGGCGATTTCGGTTGACTCTTCGGGCAGGCTTTGGATGATGGGGAACCCAGGCTTCGAAGTGTATGACCCCGTCACGGGAACCGTGCAGCACTATGGCGACAAGGAGCACGTACCCGAAACCACCATCAACAACTTTTTGCGCGACCGGCGCGGCAACCTTTGGCTCGCCACCAACAAGGGCCTGGTACGGTACCATCTCGCCACGAAAAAGTCAACCGTCTACACCGAAAACGATGGTCTGCCCACGAGCCAGTTTTACGGCCGACCCGTTTACGCCTCCAACGGGAGAATGTACATGGCCAGTGTTCAGGGCCTTGTCGCCTTCGATCCCGACAGCATTAAAGACAACCCGATCGTTCCGCCGGTGCTGATCACCGACTTAAAGATCTTCAACAAGTCGGTGTTTGCCGACAGCAGCGAGAGCCCCTTGCAAGATGTGATCAGCGAAACAAAAGAAATCGCGCTATCGTCGCGCTACGATTTTATTTCGCTCAACTTTGTCGCCTTCAACTATTCGTGGCCAGAAGGCAATCGCTATGCTTACAAGCTGCAGGGTTTCGACGACGACTGGATCGCCGCTGCAGACGGACAACGCTCGGCCACCTACACGAGCCTCGAACCGGGTGACTATGTCTTCAAGGTAAAGGCCAGCAACAACGACGGGATCTGGAACGAAACCGGCACATCGCTTGTCATCCGCATTCTCCCACGCTGGTACGAGACGTTGGCCTTCAAGCTCGCCGTGGCGTTGGCGATCGCGGTTGCGGGATATGGTTTCTATCGTTATCGCGTACGCGCGATCGCCAACCAGGCACGGAAGCTCAGCGCGATCGTGAAGGAGCGCACGCATGAGCTGCAGGAAATGAACAAGGACATCACCGAAAAGAACTTGCTCCTGCAAGACCGGCAACAGGAAATCGAAGCGCAAAACGAGGAACTGAAGCAAAGCGGCGACGAGATCCTGGCCCAGCGCGACATCGTATTTGCCCAAAAGGAAAAACTGGAAGAAGCCTACGCCACCATCGCCCAACAAAACGACAACATCCTCGCACGCAACGAAAACCTCGAGCTGGAAGTGCAGTCGCGCACCAAAGAGTTGCTGGACTATAACCAACAACTGGAACAGTTTGCCTTTATCTCGGCACACAACCTGCGCGCGCCGGTGGCACGCATCCTGGGGCTGGGCAACATCCTTAACCTCGGCGCGATAAGCCCGGAGGAACAAGGCATGATCTACGAAAAAATGGTGGCCACCGCGCGCGAACTCGACCGCGTCGTGCGCGACCTGAACACGATCCTCGAGATCAGGAAGAACAACGATAGCCACGTCACCGAAGTGCTCTTCGACGAGGAGCTCGTGCTCGTGAAGCGCTATATCGAAAAAGAAATTGAAGACACCCGCAGTGTGATCTGGGCCGATTTTTCGGATGCGCCGCGCATCTACAGCGTAAAGCCCTACGTAGAAAGCGTGTTGCAAAACCTGTTGAGCAACGCCATCAAATACCGCCACCCGGCACGCACGCCGGTGATCCGCCTGAAAACAGAAACCGTCAACGGCTACATACGCCTCACTGTGACCGACAACGGCCTGGGTATGAACCTGGACATATTCCGGAATAAGATCTTCAGCCTATACCAGCGTTTTCACAGTCACGTAGAGGGCAAAGGTTTGGGGCTTTACCTGGTGAAGAGCCAGATCCTCGCCCTGGGCGGCAAGATCGAGGTGGACAGCACGGTAGACGAAGGCACGACCTTCAAAGTATATTTCAAGAACCGCTGGACCACGCCAAACTAACACATTCTATCCTTGTGTCGAATCGATCACCTATTTGGTGTGATTCTCACAAGCTTCAACCAAATACCGATGGTATGGCGAGGGATATTTACGCGCAAATTTTATCTTCGTCAAAAGCGTCACATGCGACAGACCGGTCTCAAACCCGACGTTGGTTAACTTTGACGACTGCAGAAAATAGCCTGAAGAATTAAACAAACAGAAATCTATGAAAAATTTGAAATGGATACGATCGCTGATGATGTACGTGACAAGCCTGTTTATCGCCAACTCAATTTACGCGCAAACCAACAACACGAATTTATCCATAGGAGAATTGAAGTTCACCGCTACGGGTGAACTCGACATGAAGGCTTCAGCCACCTCTTCTCAAAATGATTTTGATTTCTTAGTGGGGAAATGGGTATTGAAAGACAAAAAGCTTAAATCACGATTGACGAACAGCAACGAATGGATCGAATTTGAATCAACCGTCGAAATGCACAAACTGCTCAATGGCATTGGCAATATGGATGTTTACAGAACCGCAGTCGACGGCAAGCCCTTTGAAGGAATTGCCCTCCGGTTGTTCAATCCGAAGACAAAACTCTGGAGTATCTATTGGGCCGACAGCAATCTCGGGATAATGGATGTGCCCGTTGTAGGATCGTTTGAAGGCAACCTGGGCAAGTTCTTTTGTAAAGACAAATTTAAAGGCAAGGATATTATCGTTGTGTTTCTTTGGGACAAAACCGACCCAAACAATCCCGTCTGGAGTCAGGCATTTTCACCGGACAACGGTAAGACGTGGGAGGTAAATGCCACCAATACATCGCATAGAGCCAAATGACCTAACGTTTCAGTTTTTCACCTTAACTATTCTACACGAAAAACTACGGCAAATTCTTAGCGATCGGCTGTCATCGTCCCTCTTTAAAGTACCGGTTAAAATACATCAGTATCAACGTCACAGCAATAAAGCTCACCGCAAAGCGGAACATGTGTGGCTCCGGCGTTTCGCTATTCACTGCATACTGAAACCCCACCACCACCATATACCCTACAATCAACACCGACAATATCATCATCATCACCGTAACGGCTGCATACACTTTCCGGATCGCACTTCCTTTTTCGGAAAGCAACGTCACGGTGAACACCAATGCCAAAAGGACGATAGGCCAATATTCAATAGGTTCCACTGCAATTGTCGGTTACGCTATACCAATTTACAAACTGGATCACTTGGTCTTGAACGCATCGGTGGTCATCACCACGAACAGTGTACAAGAGAGAGTTTTAGTTACCAATCTCCTATTGATGGGAAATTAAAAAAGATGTGATCCACCTGATCACATCTTTTCCGATAAGAACTGTTTAGTGATGTCTAGAACGGCATGAATGTACAATAATCCCACTTTCAGAATACGTTAAATCTTCCATTTAACGGTTAAAAGGAGGGAAATAAGAAACAGCCTTTGCCGGGCATAAGAAAAGCGAGAGGGTCCTTTCTTGCCAATGCCCACAACCGGAGGATTAAAAAGATGTGATCCGACTGATCACATCTTTTTGGTTGAACTGTCTTTAGTGAAGCAAAGACTTCCTATGAATCTATAGAAATTCTCCTTCAGAATACGTTAAACCTTTCATTTAACGGTTAAACACGTACGCAGAAACACCACATACGTTCATCCCGGCCGTTGGAAACCGGGGACACTAGGGTTGATCCTTCTCTCACACTTGTGGCGGATGAAATTTGAGATGTGGAAGTCGTTTATCTATTCCGAAAATAGTGACTGCGCTGTTTGAGAAATCAAAGTCCCCGAGGCGGGAGACTTTGATTTGGACAGTGACAGGCCTTAAGGATACGAAAGTAGCCGCGATGCATTTCCTATGGTGTGTCACGCCATAGCAAAGTCTCCCGCCTCGGGGACTTTGCTATCTACGATTGTCGCCACTCACGGCCACGATGGTCAACACCACCGAGATAAGGAGGGCCGACGCCATGAAGTTATAAGAAGCGCCGAAGCCGCCGGTTGTTCCATTCAGGTATCCAACTAAATAAGAGCCGGCGAATGAACCCAGTGCGCCGAAACTGTTGATCAACGCAATGGCCCCGCCTGCTACATGCTTTGGGAGTACCTCCGTGATCATCGCAAAGAAAGGTCCGTAAGGTGCGTACATGGCAGCCCCGGCGATCGTCAGCAGCACGAACGAAAGCCAGAAATTATCGCTGCCGGTCAGATACGATCCGTAGAAGGCAACCGCACCGATCAGCAGGCAAGGCCAGACAAACTCCTTCCGTCGCTGCAACTTATCGGAATAATAGGATGCCGTGAGCATGCCCAGGATAGCAAAGACATAAGGTACAGCCGATAGCCATCCCGTTTTGATGATATCCATAGACGGCGCCGCTTTGATGATCGATGGAAGCCACATGACAAATCCATAGACGCCAACACTCCAAAGCGCATACTGGAGCGACAGCAGGATGACCACACGCGAACGAAAGGCCTCCGCATAGTTTTTTACCGGCTTGATGCCCTGCTGTTCCTGCTCCAGTGCATGCTGCAATTTTGCCTTGTCGCCGGAGGTGAGCCAGGTGGAATTTTCAGGTTTGTCGTCGACGATACGCCACCAGATGAATGCCCAGACAATCGCCGGCAAACCTTCCAGGATAAACATCCATCGCCAACCCACGGAATCGATGAGGTAACCCGAAAGGATAGACATCCACAGGATCGTAGCGGGATTGCCCAGGATCAGGAAGGTGTTGGCACGCGAACGCTCGGACTTTGTGAACCAACGGCTCAGCAAAATGATCATCGCCGGCATCACAGCGCTTTCCACCACGCCGAGCATGAACCGGATAACGATGAGCACGTTCACATCGCTGATCAAGCCCGTGGCCGTTGCCAACGCTCCCCAGAGGATCAGAGACCAGAAGATCAATTTTTTTGCGCTTCGCTGAACGGCGTATAGCGTGCCGGGGATCTGGAAGAAAAAATAACCCAGGAAAAACAGCGAGCTCAGCAAGGAAGAAGTGCCCTGATCGATGCCCAGGTCCTGCGTCATGCCGCCGGCGGTCCCAAAACCAAAATTTGCACGGTCAAGATACGCCAGGCTATACGTGATGAAGGCAATAGGGATCAGGCGATACCAGCGCGACGGAATGTTGAGTTTCTCCATTTTGTGAAGATAGCGCTCCGCGATCACATGGCGTTCCAGGGATCAGTCTTTTTTTTCCACGTTAAACACCCGCAATCCTCCTCCATCCATTCCGTTCGCAACGTTAATCCCTGCCAGTCTGCTGTACAATCATCATCAAGGTCTCCTCGCCAGACAATCGGTTTTGCATTTGTTTCTTTCGTCTCCTGCTACATGCTTTCTTCGAAAACAGTTGTTGATTCCATTTAAAGATTCGATCGTAAAACTGCGCCTCCCGCGGGTCTATACGACTCGATTATTCTGCGAAACAATACCCGGATTCAAAGCGCCCGTTAGCCAACTACTGGACTGACCGAACATGTTGCTCCCCAGCAATCCATTGATAACGGTACTGGGGGGATTGGCGGAATTAATATGCGATCCCGAGGTGGTTTTAAGAAACAGGTTATTCGTGATCATGTAATTTGGACAAGCAAAAGCTGATGTAAACAGCATCGTGCTGTTCGACGCCGGATTGTTGTTCTGGAAGAGGTTATCAGAGATAAATAAGGTTTCCACAGGCCCTTTAGCTTCGAGAAGAAAGAGTTGATTTGAGTTATTACCTAATTCTTTAAAGTTAAAAGTAGAATTCGACACTTTTAAAGTTTTAGCGGACTGTATGGAAATCCTGCCTCCACTAATTCTGTCACCAACAATAGCGCTTTCAAAATAGCACCCGTTGAAAAAGTATTCCGCTCCATCGTCATTAGAAAAAAGAAAAGGATATCCCCTGAAAGCTCCATCTATTCTGTGTCCGACCCCGCAACCTTGAAAATTGCAATTATTAAATTCGAATAGGCTATGTCGATTGGCAAGCTCGACAACCGTTTTAGCCGGGTTGTTTACAATTGACTTCCACACGTCGAAGAACTGACTATTATATATCCGAAAGGTCCCTGCCCGTAACTCCCCAATCTTATAAAGTCCGCCTCGCAAACATCGATCATTGAATCGTAGACATGAAATGTTACCTCCAAGCCGACGGGCTGCACACGCGGTGTCGCCCTGTTATATTTCTCGTTTACATAGAATATTGCACCGTCTGTCGGAGCATTTGAAAACCTGATATTTCTAAATCGCGAATCAAAATTCCTCACATCGTCTTCAAACTTAATAACGTAGCTGTCGGGATTGGAGGTGTAACAAGGCCTGGTCTCCAGGATTAAGTCATGCATCAGATGCGCGGATCCGCCGCCGCCAACACCACCAAACCCCTTTGCCTGCAACACTATTTGAGTATTTTTAGGATTCATATTGAATATGACAGAGCCTCCAACAGGACTTGCACCGTCTCCTTTGAGTGCCATTCCCGCACTTACGTACAGCGTTTGTGTGTGAACGTAGCAGCCTCTGGGAAAGTACAATGTGTTAGGACCTCCATAGCCTGCACAGGAAGAGGTCGGCTGCTTGATCTCAAGACTTGCTGCCATTGCTGTTAGGGCAAATCTTATCGCTTTTGTATCATCAACGAACGATCCAGATATGGAGTCAAAATTATTGGTAAGATTCAAGTCAATTAGGTTTTCGGACATGCCCGCGCCAGTCGCTCCAAACCATTTCACACTTATGTAGGTAAGGATGTTTTTTGCCTTTTCCACCCAGGCAGGCGAGTCTAAAAGGTTAAAACGCAAAGGTATGGGAGATGGATTATCTAATGGCGCCGTTACAGAACTAAACCTGTTTGATGGAGCATCCTCGCAGTCAAATATCCACTGATCCATACTGGCATTAATCGAAGACGACCAGTAAACGGATTGTCCAGACGCAACAAGAATTCGCGCGCCTTCGCAAAAAAGAATCAGATTGGTAACTGGAAAAACAAACGGATCGGGATCGGTACCGGGATCGGGACCGTCTGCCACGTTGCCAACTTTGTAGACACCTTTCGGAAACATTACGCTTGCACTTGCCGCCAACGCTAACTTAATGGCGCCGGTATCTAAGGTGTTTCCATCTCCTTTTGCCCCGAACCATTTTACGTTTGCAAAGCCATCGAATATTCGTTTGAACCGCATATTATTGGACGAACGCAAAACTGTCCCAGTATTGTCGAGGCTTGTTGTGTCTGTGCTGTCGTAATACCAGGATCCTTGCATGTCCTTATCGGTAGTATAGTATACGTCCGCTGTGTTTGAAGTCTTCAGCCGAAGCGCGGCAATGGTTAAGGTCTCGATGGCCATATGAAATGTTTTTAGAGTTTTAAAGGTGTACGACGGATTTTTACAGAAGTTTGTAATCAATTCGACTGTGCATGGAACCAAGCCGTTCCTAAAAAATACTCTGAATTCCCGGAGGATTAACTAACAAACAACTGCGTACTGCAATTAGTTAAAAAAATAGAAAGAAAGCAACAAGGCTGTCATATCTATGACGCGCTTTGAAGAAATACGCCTAGCGTTGCCGTTAACGTTCCGGGCTAGGCGAAATGCGCGCAATAGCATGGCTGTCAGTCGAAAAGAGTTGTTGAATTCATTTAAAGTTCAAGATCCCTTTTTTCTGCTAGCGAACCATTCATTTTTCAATCATTAGTCCCTGTTTCTTATCAATCCTAACTGTCTTCCGACTGGTATTGATCAGCTTGATGTTTTTCCCCAACACATCCCCCACAAAGGAATTACCCGTCACTTGAACATTCAAACAGTTTTCAAACGTAAAGGTCGACTTGCGTGTATGGAAAGGGTTGAAACGATGACTCCGGATAAGTGTGTTCCCTGAAAAAACCAATCCTTCAACAGACTTCGCATAAAGCACCGGAAAATCAAAGGGATGGAAGGTGTTGTTTTCTATCCGGATGTTCCGATGAAAAGGAAGACCCGTCTGAGGCTTCGGCACTTCGGGATAGATCGAGATGATCCCTTCGCAAAATTGATACATCGAAGTCATACAGGGATCGTTGAACGTATTGTGCCGGATCACCACATCGGCGACGGCCCCCGATTCATACCAGTTGTTCGCGTCGCCGGCAATGAGAATGGCTGCGCCACTGCTTTCAAACGTATTGTTTTCGATGATGACCCGGCCAGGCGTTGACATCAAATTCCCCTGGCACGATTACTCCCGAAGAAACTGTTCATGATGTGGACATCCGGTGTCCAGGTAAGATTCTCCAGCGCGTAGCCTTCTGTCACACTCGTGGGCACAGGTTCCCGGAACGTGATCTCAAATAACTCGGGCGTTATCGTTTTGAACGATTCAACTGTAGCGCTGCCGATCGTATGCATGGAATTGTTTTCGATGAACCCCACCTTCTCCCCTACCCGTGCCCAGATAAAACCAACACTCTGGTGGTGCATAAATTTGCAGACCAATGCTTTATTCGTTTTCCGTTCCATAATTCTCACCGACGTTCCATGGACGTTGATCGGGTCATCCATCAATCCAAGAAAACGGCAACTATCCACCACGATCGACCCTTTGCAATTGGAATAATGAAAACCATCGTCGTGCCCGGCAAAGATCCGGTTCTTTGCAGGGTTAGGAACGGAGTTTACATTTTTAAACATCAGATCTTGTGAATACTGCGAGAGTATTCCGAGCCCGGCGTTATTATACATGTTCAGATGTTGGATCGAAACCTGCTTGCTGTCGACAATAAACACACCCGCATGATCCCTGTCGCTGTGGCGAAGGACAAGATAGTTGCCTTTGGCCGGCTTTCTCTTAAAAGCGTAGTGAAGCCGGACGAGTCCATAACGCAACTGCTCCGCTTTATAATCTTCATAGTCCGCCCCCAAACATCCCGCATCTCCCGTTTGTGGCGCGATCCATTTCGTCTCTCTTTCAAATTCCATCACGCCACTCCAGCGACTCTTCCATCCCTCACCAACGAGGGTGAGCTTTCCCTCTTCAATTGTATAAGGAGATTCCAACACGTTGATGGCGATATCAATGTAGTTATCCGTTACCTCCATGATCTCCGCTTGAGCCGTCATCGGTATTTCCCAGTCGATGCTAACATTCTTAATGACGACGTCCTCACTATGATCAACCGTAAAAGGCTGTATCCGATCATGAAAAATAAATTCCGACCCTTGCCCGTCAATCACCAAATGCTTCACATCCTCGATCAGAATGCCACACCGCCGAAGCGCGATGACATCGGTATTGGATTCATAATATTGTTTTTCAATGGCGTATTGCGGCCAGAAGTCGTATCGCCCCTTCGGGAAAATTAACACGGCTGCCTTCTTTTCCCTGCACTGCGCCAGCGCCTTCTGCACGATGCCAACAGCGTTTTCACGCGTGCCCGGCATCAACGAAAAGTCACTTATCCGCAGGGTATCCTGTCCCCATGAGATAGCACAAATAAAAATTGCCAACGCGCTACTAAACCATTTCAACCCTGTTGCTTTCATTTCTATATTCATTTAGAATCCATTGTGACAATACAGCCGTCTTTTTGACATCGCTGCAAAGAATTTGAAATTAAACGATTTGTCAGGGAAACCCTATTTTTAAAGCCCACGCAAAGGGGTGTCCGGTTCAACGCTCCCGCTAGGGGTTACTTTGGCCCTGTAAAAACCGATATAACTGCAAAATATTACACTTCCCGCAAAAATCTGTACTCAAGTACTACTTTTAACAATGCGCAAGACCCTGGTTATTTTATCGCTGTGTTATATCTCGTTATCTGCAGCCCACGCCCAAAAGCAATTTTGGGGCTCCTCAAGTTTCGGCGGCCTTTATGGCAACGGTTTCCTTTTCAAGACCGACTCCATTGGCGACAACCTGGAGATCGTCCACGATTTTCAAAGCAGTGTCGATGGCGAAAACATCAGCGCCATCCTGCTCGCCAGCAACAACAAGTTGTACGGGCTGGCGTCGGCGGGTGGCCAAGGGGGCTCGGGGGTTTTCTCCACGGGAACCTTTTTTGAGTACGACCTGGCTACCGACCAGTTTCGGGTGCTCGAGCATTTTGGTGCCAACAATACGCACCTTCCGGGCATTACCACACCGAGGGCAGAGGGTGTTCCGTCGCTTACGGAAGTTTCGCCCGGCGTCATCTTCGGGCTTATGTATCAGGGGCGGTATGTATTCTCTTACAATGTCGCCACCGGGGTGTTTACCAAGCCGTTTACCGTGCCCACCTACCAGGGCGGGGCCACCAATGGTACGTTGCAAAATCAGTTCTGTCAGGCATTTTATAAAGCGGCCGACAATTTCCTTTATGCCGCCACACCCACCAATTCAAGTTGCCCCATCGGCAATCCCAACATGGGCTCGATCGTCCGTGTGAATCCTGCCAACAACACCATCGCCATACGTTACCGGGCCAACTGCTTGATCGACTACGGCTATTCGTATAACGGCTTCTTTGCCGAGGCGAACGGAAATCTTTATGGGACCACCAACTATGGCGGCGCTAATAATGTAGGTGTGATCTTCGCGTATAACACGGCAGCCAACACCTACACCAAAGTCCACGACTTTGCCGGCAGCGTATACAGCTACGAGCCCACCTCGCTGGTGCGCGCGAAAAACGGCAAGCTCTATGGCACAGCGCACGGCGGGGGCCTGCCGGAACCCAACCTCGGCCTGAATGCGGGCGGCGGCGTGTTATTCGAGTTCGATCTGACGACCAACACCTTTACCAAAAAACATGACTTTACGCTTACGGGCCAGTCGATCTATGACATGGGGATCTTCCCTTCCGGTTTGATCAGCAGTACCAACGGAAAATTATACGGCGCAACCCAATACGGGGTGTTTGAATATAATCCTGTTTCAGATGAGATCCGCGTTGCCGGCCGTTTCAACGGACAGGGATTTGCACCTTCCTTTGTACAAGTTTGCCGCAAGCCCGCTTACCAGTCTCTCGCAACAACAACCTACACGATCTGCAACGGCGCCGCCTTCAGCCTCGACCTGGCCAGCGTGAATGCCACTACGGTTACCTGGAAACACAACAGCGTAGTGGACGCTTCGCAGACGACCACCACCTTGAACTTCACCGCCTTTAGCGCGGCCGATGCGGGAACCTGGATCTGTACGATGACCAACGAATGCGGCACCACGGTTGCGCCGGCCATTACGTTGGTGTTTGGTCAGCCCGCTCAACCGACGATTACTGCCGGAAGTGCGCTCACATTTTGCGCGGGTGGAAGCGTTACCCTCTCGGCGCCGGAAGGATTTAACGGCTACACCTGGTCTACCGGAGAAACTTCGCGCCAGATCTTGGTGAGCGAAAGTGGAAGCTATACCGTAAGCGTAAGCAATGGCTGTGAAAGTCCGGTGTCGGCTCCTGCTGTGGTAACGGTAAATGCGTTGCCTGAAGCGGTAACCATCGCGGCAAATGGGCCGGTTGATTTCTGCGCGGGCGCAACCGTGAAGCTTTCCGCTCCCGAAGGCTTTGACGGCTACCTATGGTCGAACGGAGAAACTTTACGTGAGATCGAAGTGAGCCAAAGCGGCAACTATAGTGTGAAGGTGAACAACGGCTGTGAGAGTCCGGCGTCGGATGCTGTTACGGTGACGGTGCATCCCCTGCCGGTGGCAACGATCTCCGCCAGTGGTCCACTTGTTTTTTGTGCTGATGAAACGGTGACGCTATCCGCGCCTGCGGGGTTCAATAGTTATGCATGGTCAACTGGCGCCACCACGCAAGCGATCGAGGTAAATGAAAGTGGTCACTACACGGTAAGAGTAAATGATGGTTGTGAGAGTCCGTTGTCAGACGCCACGGTCGTAACGGCAAACGCCTTGCCGCCAACGCCTGAGCTGGTTGCGTTGCTCTCTGGCACCGAACTAGTGGCCAGCGGAAGCACAGGCACGTATGATTGGACGCGGAACGACGAGCCCCTGAACGAACATGGCTCTGAAGTCCATGCTACGGAAGCCGGCACGTATGCGGTGTACAGTGTAAGCACGGAGGGATGTCGTTCCGTCGATTTTGCCTCGGTATCAGTGGTAATAACCGGGACCGAACTTGCTGCCAACGATGCCGTATTCGTCTATCCCAACCCAGGCCAGGGAATCGTGAATCTCAAGGGTAACAACAGTTTCCGCGGCCAAGCCGATATTTCCATATTCAACACTACTGGCAACATGGTATTTGCTAAATCCATAGACTTTGGCGAAGAACCCAGTACGATTCACCTCGGCAATCTCCCGGCGGGGCTGTATGATTTAAGGATAAGAAAGGGCGATAAGGTTGTACACCGGAAGATCGTTGTTCAGTAAGGCTATAAGGCGACAAGTTACCGGGAGGAATATTGTTGTTCTTTTATGTTTTTCACCTCCTGAAACAAGCGTTATCGGGGACTGATCACAAATAATTACACTGGATTCTCCGTGTATATAAAACAACCTTAACAAAATACTACTGAAGTCCTGCTTTTGAATAAATGTCTTATTTTTGCGCCGCAATGAAAAGAATAATCGAATACAGGCGGCTTTTGGGTGTTGGCGAATCTGCCGATTTAAAAGAACTGAAGACCATTTACCGGAATTTCATGAAAGACTGGCATCCGGACAAATTTCAATCTAACGAAGAGAAAGCCGCCGCTGAAGAAAAAAGTAAAGCTTTTATTGAGGCGTATCATTTTTTAGTAAGTATTGCACCCGAAACACGGGCGCAGAAGCTTGAAGAGTATACAGCGGCTATCGCGGCTTCAAAAATGACCGACTTTCAATACAAGGGGCAGACACTTCAGGTTTATTTTGCTGATGGCGGCGCTTTTGAGTACTTCGGAGTTCCCCGCAATCTCTATCTAAAACTGGTGAACGCTGACTCTCCCGATCGCTTTGCCAGAAGACACATCTACAACGCCTTCATCTATCGAAAGGTGACCAAGGCAGTTGAAGCTTGAGTCCGTTTCGATGGAGATTCCGCCCCCGGCCACTTCATTCCCGAGGGTTTGATTACCATAAGTGAATTATGCACAGATTGCTAAAAATTGTAAAGTAACTATGCCATGGGATTGACGCTACAATTCGCTGTTGGAGACAAACATCAAATCATTGACGCTGTCAAAAGTTTTAACTTTGATTTTTTAGAGCAACTTGAATCTGAAAGCAAGCTTGCCGACTTCAGTCTTCATCTTGAACCCAACGATTTGAATTTTCTGGTGGGTTCTGCAACTGAATTACTACGTGTTGGCGAATTTGGGCTCAGAGAATGTTTAGATACAACAAAGTTCTACTTTGATTCCGAAGCAGGCGGCGCCTTTTTTGTGGACACCGCCATTATAGATCTATTCTCCAGGTTTAATAAAAATGATGCCCGGGACCTCACGCATAAATGGTTTGAGAAGATGACGGCCCAGCATGGAGAAGATGTTCCAGTCAATGATGATGCGATTGGGGCCGTGGAGGCACTTATCGCTATCACCAAAGACGCTCAAGAACAAAATCTGGATCTTGTCCATATCTGGTATCTATAGACCCATGCCTGAACAAAACATGAAAAAACATTATTTGGCTTTAGCCTTTATCCTCCTGGTTAGTGGCGCACTCGGACAAAGGCTATATGGCGGGCAACCAAAAGCCGCTATACCAAAATTCAGTATTGCCCTATCGGCCTCTACGGATCCGGCATCTGAATATTATTACAAATCGGTAGAAAATAAGTTAAACCGGCTTGACACTACCGTGACAGCTGAACAAATTATTAGCTATACAAAGTATAGAGTTCAAACGGCCCACACCAATCCAAGCCTCCTGGATAGTCTGGCAACTAAGATGTACAAGCTGAACGAGGCAAAAAAATATAAGGACGCCATTTCCAAAGCAAAAGCTCTTTTATCGTTAAGTCCCAATAATATTTCCGGGCATAAAGAAATCGCTCTGGCCTACAAACAACTTGGGAACGATAGTCTTTCGGGACTACATTTCGGCATGCTCGTGAAAGTACTCTCTTCCGTTTTTAAATATGGAGACGGTTCGTATGACTATCCCTTTTTAATTAATAACTTTTTTGAGGGGATCTCCATCTACGAGGCTGCTTTCCGGTGTAACCCCGACAAAACCGCGCTAATGTTAGACAAGAACAAAAGACTACTGGGTGCCTATAACGGATACTCCCGTGCCATGGACGAAATTTTGATCCGATATGCCGAACTCTCTCATTGGAAACCTTTCCTAAAAAAAGAGGACTACATTGTGGAAGAGAACTAAAACCAAGCAACAATTAGGATGACTGAAGAACTTAAAATATCGATCGAAGGTCTTTACGCAACCTTTTCCCGGTATCCTTTTCGTCCAGCAATGGAGGGGTGCCCTTGTCGCATCGATCACGACTTCGCGCAAAAAGTTTCGAATACGTTATACCTGATCGAACACGGGTAGTGATTTTTAACTTTCAGCTGTTTTACTTCATATGTCGGAAGCTCGTTGTTCAGTAAGGCTTGCAGAAGCTGTTAACGACCGTCAAAGCGTCGCATCCCTCCCACCGCTGCTCTTAATTAAACATAAGGACTAAACATCCTGCCCTGTGGACGTTCCGGGAGCATGCCAAATTGCTGAAGACTTTGAATAAAATGCTCCTTACAAAGAACATTATTCACAAGCGCGTTATTACCGCAATCTTCTTTCCGACACCGTGTATCGGACACAACAAACTTATTCTTTTCAAAGTAGTCATACATCCTACCCGAATAAATTAACATTTGATCAGGTCGAGCAAAGAATTCTTCCTTCCAATCTGCAACAGCGATGTTTGGCACTTTGAATAAGTATTCCTTGTTTTCCCAATTCCAAGCACGGCTGCCTTGCCATAACTGTTGACATACATCACACTTATAAAGACTATCCCCTTCCGGAGATTCTGCCATCAATTGCAACGGTTTCTTGATTTTCTTCGCAACGGCAATTCTCTTATCTATTGATTCTCGAATCAGCTCTAAATCTGAATATGTCGAACATTCACATGTCATAGGCACTATTTTTCAAGCCAAATATCAGCGGGAGTGAAACTTATTTTTTAACTCTTTTGATTTGAGAAATTACGATAATAGATACTGTCCAATAGAAAAACGAAAAGGTCAAGAAATAGACGACGTAGTAAACTAGCCATAGCCCGATGTATTCAAGCCAATGGGTGCTCCAATATTTTTGAATGAAGCCATAGTCGTCAACAACGACATATATCCAAAAAATGAGCGAGAATGCAGCGCTGAGGTATTTGTAGAGCCTTAGCGCCAGTGTGAGATGCATAAAGAGTATTTAGCAAAATCAAAAATATCAATTTATACGGAAATGCATAGTACTTCATCCGCGGGATTCTGAACGTGTTATAAAAATGCAAAACAACGCCGGAATGCACGTGCCTCCCTCCGACGATGTTTGTTGTTCAGCATGTACCCGCCTTAACTAGCTCCAACCGGAAGACACAGCTTGTCCGGCAAGGTCCAGAGCAGGGGTTTGAGATTCACCGTTTCGGGGGTGTTGCTTCCTTCTTTGATCTTTAAGAACTGATTGACCTTAACATCCTTGAACCGTTGCACATCGCCCGAGCCATGCCAGCGTATTTCAATTTCATCTATTTTCTCCGCGGTCCTCAACCCGATCTCCCTGCGCAAGGGGGATGAGCCAAACGAACCGCCCGTGTTCACATCGCGATAGACACTGCGCGTCACACCGTTTTCGCGGAACGTGATCTTTATTCGCGAACCGATGGCGGCGCGATTTGATTTGGTTCCTTCCAGCATCAGGCAGATCCAGTGGTTGTTGTTCTGGCCCGGGTTCAGGAAGAACGAATTTTGATAAGCATCGCCAACGTAAGCGCCACCGAGATCGATGTAGATGTCCTGGTCGCCGTCGTTGTCCAGATCGCCAAACGAAACGCCGTGGCCCTTCTGCAGGTGTCCCACGCGGGCCGAGGCCGTGACGTCGGCAAACTTTTGGCCCCCGAGATTCTTGAACATCTTGTTGGGCACAAGCGATTTATAGTCCGGGTTACCCGAGCCCAGATACATGTCCAGGAAGCCGTCGTTGTCGATGTCGCCGAAGTTGGCTCCCATGGCAAACACGTTGGTGTTCAGGTTTGCATCGGGGGCCACGTTGGTGAATGTGCCGTCGTGGTTGTTATGATACAGCAACATCTTCTCGGGATTGCCCGCCTCCAAATTCAGTTTCTCTGCCGCTTCATAATAGCCCAGCGATTTGGTGAAGGTATAGTCGCAGGCAAAGATGTCGAGCCAGCCATCGTTGTCATAATCCCAGAACCAGGTGGGAAAAGAATTTCCGTGTTCGTTGGCCAGACCGGCCGCGAGTGTCACTTCGATGAAGTCAATCTCTTTGCCTTGCTGCCCGGTGTTCTTGAGCAATTTCCGTTCGTGGCTGGTGGTGGAGATAAAAATGTCTTTCCATCCATCGTTGTCATAGTCGCCCGACGTCACCCCCTTCACAAAGCTCGTCACATCGCAATGAGCTTCGTGGGCCACTTCCCGAAAGGTGCCGTCCTGGTTGCTGATAAACAGTTCGCAGGGATGTTTTTCTGCCAGTGTGTTGGTTGGCGTTTCGTTGCCGATAAACAGGTCAAGCCAGCCATCATTGTTGAAATCGTTCCAGGTGGCCGTCTGCGTCGGGTGAAAAGAGAGCAGACCGGCTTGGGTGGTCACGTCCATGAAGGTGCCATCGCCGTTGTTCTTCAATAGCGAGTTGGGTTCTTTTCCGTACTCCATTTTCCACGCACCCCGCAACACCAGCACATCTTTGAAGCCATCGTTGTTATAGTCGGCCTGCACGATGTTCAATCCACCGGTGATGCCTTCCAGTCCGATCTTGTCGGAGCGATCGGTGAAGGTTCCATTGCCGTTGTTCTTGAAATAGTGAAGTCCTTCGGTGGTTCCCCACCCCGACGTCATGATGTCGAGATGGCCATCGTTGTCAAAGTCTTCCACGATGCTTCCGCCGGCCATGTTCTTCACGTCGAGTTTCAGTTCGCCGGCAATGTCCTGAAACGGTTTCACTTTCACCGTGGTGTCGCCCTGGAGGTTGGGGATCAAATACTGAGGCGGCACACCCTGGGGATATTCGCCCAAGGTCATATAGGCCAGATTCAACAACCATCCCGATTCAAGATCGCCCGGATTCAGGGCAACGAGTTTTGTAAAGATGTCAATGGCCTTTCTGGACCCTTCCGGATCGTTGTGCACGCCCATGCCTTTCACGGGAAGGATACACGATTCGGCCGCATGATTCGAAATACAGTTCGACCGTTCGCCCTGGCGCAGGTAAGCCAACGCCAGGTCTTTCCAGAGCGGCAGAAATTCGTGGTTCACATCCGCGCTTGCCAATTCTTCCAGCAGTTGAATGGCTTGTTCTTCCTGGCCCAGTTGCAAAAGGATATTGGCCTTCAAATATTTGCAATACCGGATCCCGCTGGGCGTGCTGCGCGGCGAATTCAAAAGCGAATCCATGTACACGAGCCCGGCCTGCGGATACCATTGGTTGCTCATCACGCTGGCATCCTGATCAAATTTTTTCAAGATCGCCACCATCTCTTCATGACACGTTGGCTTGTGCTGGCACGACTGCACCACACACAAGAACATGAACATGAGTATCGACAAAAGTAGTTTTGGTTTCATAGTTCGGTTTTTGATACCCTCTTCATTATTCATTCAGACCGGCCGGCGACCGGTCAATTCTTTTTGGCTTTGCTCACCATCGGATAACACAACCGGTCGGGCAACACCCATTGAATCGCGTTGAGGTGCACCGATTCAAGCTCGTCGCTGCCTTCCGTTATTTTCAGGAATTGGTTGGGCTTGATATGGCTGAAGACCTGTACCTTGCCGCTGCCGTGCCAGCGGATTTCGATTTGGTCTATCATCTCGGCCTGCCCCACCCCGATCTCGCGTCGCAGCGGCGAAGCCCCAAAGCTGCCGCCCGAATTCACATCGCGATAGACACTCCGGGCGATGCCATTTTCTTTGAACGTCAGCTTCACCCGTGTGCCGATCGCCGTGCGGTTAGAGGTGGTGCCTTCCAGCGTGAGGTCGATCCAGCGGTTGTTGTCCTTTTGTCCGGGATTCAGAAAGAAAGAGTTTTGATAGGAATCGCCCTCATAGGCACCGCCCATCTCGATGTAAATGTCCTGGTCGCCGTCGTTGTCCATGTCGGCAAACGAAACACCGTGTCCCTTTTGCAAATGGCCGACCCGGGCCGACGCCGTCACGTCGGCAAAGGTTTTGCCACCGATGTTCTGGAACATTTTGTTGGGGACGAGCGATTGATACAGCGGGTTGCCACTGCCCAGGTACATGTCGAGAAAGCCGTCGTTGTCGATGTCGCCAAAGTTCGACCCCATGGCAAACACATTCTTGTTGAGCCCCACTTCGTTGGCCACGTTGGTGAAGGTGCCGTCGTGGTTGTTTCTGTAGAGCAACATTTTTTCGGGGTTGCCGGCGGCCACGTTCAATTTCTCTGCGGCCGCATAGTACGCCAACGATTTTTCGAAGGTATAATCGCAGGCAAAGATGTCGAGCCAGCCATCGTTGTCATAGTCCCAGAACCAGGTGGGAAATGTGTTGCCGGTTTCAGCGGCTAGGCCTGCCGCTTTCGTCACGTTTTCGAACACGATCTCCTTTTGCTGCAGGCCCCGGTTTTTCAGGAGCTTTCGTTCGCCGTCCATGGTGGAGATAAAAATATCTTTCCATCCATCGTTGTCGTAGTCGCCCGAGGCAACGCCTTTCACATAGTTGAGCACATCGCAGTGCGCCTGGCGCGCCACTTCCCGGAACGTGCCATCCTGGTTGTTGATGTAAAGTTCGCAGGGATGTTGCTCGTTGTTCCCAACGATCACGGTCTCATTGCCGATGAAAAGGTCGATCCAGCCGTCGTTGTTGAAGTCGTTCCAGGTGGCCGTTTGCGTGGGGTGAAACGAAAGCAAGCCGCTGCTCGTGGTCACATCGGTGAAGGTGCCGTCGCCGTTGTTTTTCAGGAGCGAGTTGGGTTCTTTTCCAAAGTCTCTTTTCCAGGCACCCCGCAAGACCAGCACGTCTTTGTTGCCATCGTTGTCATAGTCGGCCTGCATGAGATTTAGTCCGCCGGTGATGTCCTTCAAGCCCGACTTGCCGGTCACATCGCTAAACGTTCCGTTGGCATTGTTCACAAAGAAGTGCATCTGATCGGCCAGGCCCCAGCCCGACGTGATGAGGTCCAGGTAGCCGTCGTTGTTGAAGTCGTCGGCGATGCTTCCGCCGGCCATGTTCCTGACGTCAAGCTTCAGATCGCCGGCAATGTCCTGGAAAGCGTTGATTTGGAACGTGGTGTCGCCTTGCATGCCGGGTAGAAGAAATTTGGCGGGCACGTGCTGTGGATATTCTCCCAGGGTCATGTAGGCCACGTTCAGCAGCCATCGGGCTTCCAGGTTGTCGGGGTCTGTCTTCAACAGGTCCTGGTAAAGACCAATCGCTTTGCGCGAGCCGTCCTGGTCCTGGTGAATCCCCAGACCTTGGATGGGCAGTATGCACGATTCTGCGGCATGATTGGCGATGCAATTAGAACGCTCGCCCTGGCGCAGGTAGGCCACGGCCAGCGTCTTCCGGATGGCCGGTGTCAGATAGGGCGTGTTGTCTTTGGTGAGACGCTCCAGGATGCGGATGGCTTCTTCTTCGCGCCCCAGTTCCAGCAGGGCGATTGCTTTCTGATAGTGGCTATGGCGTATCTCTCCCGTTGTGCTGTTGGGCGCGGCCAGCAACGAATCCAGGTAGGGAAGTCTAGCTTCCGGACAGAATATGTTTTTAGGGTGAAACGAATCGTTCTTCACACTTTTCAGTATGCGGATCATTTCTTTGTTACCGGATGCTTTCTTGGGTTGTAACTCCATGCTGCAGGCTGCGACCAAAACAACGGTCATCCCAAAAGCCAGCATAGAGGGTATCTTTTGTTTCATTTCAGAATTCCTCAGTTTTTAAGATTGAAACCTCTCATGTCTCTGTTCTTGACAAGCATCGCCGCCGAATCAAAAAGACCGTGCGTCGTTGTTTGACACACCGCTTTTTGCCGGGCGATCCTCATCGAATAAAAAAAAATTGGAAATGGCGACGCGTCGTCGCGGAATTGTCTTTGGCAGGTCATGCGCAAAGCAACGCCAGGAGGTTGTTGAGTAAACTCTTAGTTACGCACGATCCATGCCGGCAATCACCGGCTTGCCGTGAACACGGCCAACGCGGGTGAAATGCAAACGTCTTGCCGGCGCATGATGCGCGAGGCGATGTGCGGATAGAAAAAATTCAACAGAAGAACCTCCGTGTCAGATTGACTTGGGAGGGTGTGTTATGGAAGGATGATAGTCGGCGAGGGTGGCCACGACCACGGGTTTGTCTACCCGTTGCTGTTGCCAGCCCAGGGCCAGCGTGCGGATGGAAAAGGTCTGCGCAACGTAGTCTTTGATGAACGTGGAGAATGTTTTCGTTTGATGTGAATCGTCTTGTGGCCGGTCGGTAAAAGTTTTCACAAACCTGGCCAGCGCCTGGTCGATGCGTTCGTCCTGAACGTCTTTCACACATACCATGTAGAGCGTGTCGCGCTCGAAACGCTGTTTGAGCAGGCGATAGGACGCGCCGTTGTGCTCCACCTTGCCGTCTACCCGCTCAAAGGTTCGCGAGTCCACCATATAGGGAATGGCGATGGGAACAGCGATGGTGATGGTTTCGGAGGTGTCGAACGCGTCGGCATCCAGTTTTTCCTGCATTTCGCGGTCGTTGGCATAGCGCAACCCGAAAAACAATCCATAGTAGCCCACCACATTAAAGAGCAGCAGGACAACACACGCTATGGACGCTATTTTTCTCAAATGCTATGGGCCTTAAAAATTGACCGACCTAATCTAGCCAAAATTCCGAGCAACGCCAAATGAGGGCATCCCGCCCCACCCTTTCGTTAGCGTTATCCTTGTGCCCCAACAAATGCCCATCCATGGTGGTGAGCGTGGCGCCTTGATCCACAGGAGATCCCAACAAACAACACACCGGTCACTTCACGTCGATTCCTTCATATTGTTTTGGCATAGGAAGATCCGGTCGCTCGTTGGTGTACTGAAGGCTGATGATCCACCAGCGGCCTGCATCATGAATAAGTTGAAAACTGTTTATCCCTTTCCCCCTTTGTTGACTCTTCGCGCCGCCTCCCACGCGGAATTGATAGGTGGAGAATAGACTCATAATATCCCCGAATCGCTCGGTAATTCGATGGGTCTCCTCTACGTAAAAGTCGTTGGTGCGGAAAAATTCGTCGGTCCGTTTTGTGTATTCTTCGGGCGTCGAACTGCTGTAGGACGGATGGCCTTGTGCGTCTGTTCTTACAACACCGAGAATGGCTTTTTCGTGAAAAAGTGATCTATACAATTCCCAATTGCGCGCACCGGCGGGACCGGAAAGCACCTTATGAAGGCAAAGGATCAGCGAGTCGGGGTCTTCGAATGATCCCTGTCCATAAGAGATCGCTTGCAGTGTTAAGACGAACAGCGCAGTGATGAAGAGGGACTTTGCTTTTTTCATTTTTGCTTGGATCACACCCATTGGAATTTAATCTTTCACTTTTGTATCTACCGCGATCCAGTTCACCTCCCACGTCCTTCCACCATCTTCCGAGAAAGACTGCTCAAAGCGGGCTGACGTTGGCGTGATGTCTGAAATAATAAATCGGACAAAGATGGCGCGCCCATTCAACGTCTCCTGGTTGTAGAACTCGCCGCGGCCGTTCTTAAATTCACCGATCGTAGGCAAGGCCATGCCACCACCTTTTACATTTGCAAAGTTGAGGCTCCACTGACGCGTTTCAGGATTGTAGAGCCGGAGACTCAGTCCCTCGAAATGTCCGGCGGGGCCATCGGCCACAAGTTCAACGAGATTGGCTTTTCCATCCCAAACCTTCCGGACCACGCTAATGCCTTCATACTCCACCCAGGTGGTAGATCCGGTTAGGGGTTTCTGAAGTCGCTTCAGGTGCGTTTTCCAGGTGCCGATCTCAAAATCAAAATCGTGCTGTCCGCTACTTTCTGCGGAAGATGGGTCAGGCTTTTTCTGAGCCATCCCGTCAAAGGACAGGAAGACCACCATCAGGCAGGCTATGCAGCGATGTACTACGTGGGCTAGTAATTGTTTCATAGAAGATTTCATTTAATTCGTGAACCTGTCTGATGGGGGTTGTTGGCAAAAGTATATTTTTACTGGATGGTTCAAGTAATCCAGTTTTAATAAGTTAACTAATCCAGAGCATGCAGCTTGTAACGGAATTACTCAAGATCGACAGGTCGTCGGATACCCCGCTTTACCTGCAGATCACGAATGCGTTTATTCAAAACATTCACCTGGGAAGACTTCGAAAGGGATTAAAATTACCCGGTTCGCGGGAGATCGCGGATGCCTTACACATCAACCGAATGACGGTGGTGGCTGCCTTTCAGGAATTGGACGCCCAAGGATGGATTGAGACGCTGCCCAGAAAGGGAACGTTTGTGAAGGTAGATCCTTCCACGCTGTCGCCAAAGAAATTAAGCGATGACCGCAACGAATTCACATTACCCCAAAAGACGGGATTCAAATATGACGGTGGCCCCGATGCAAAGGATGTCTTATCTCCTGATTTTCCTTCGGCAGGAAAAATAATTTTGCGGGATGGCGGCTATCCGGATGTGCGCCTCGCGCCCATGGAAGACCTGGTCAGAAAAATAAGAAGTCTTTCGCGGATCTCGTCCAATAAAAAATACCTGATGTATGGAAATGCACAAGGGACACTTTATTTAAGAGAACACCTCGCAGCATTTTTATGCGACACCCGGGGCTTGCGGATAACCCCTGACAACATACTGATCACGAAGGGCGCCCAGATGGCAATCTATATCGCCGCGTCGCTACTGGTAAAACAAAAAGAAGAGATCATCGTCGGGACACCCGGATACATCGGAGCGCAGTCAACGTTTAAACAAATCGGTGCCCGCATAAATTATGTGTCGGTTGATGAAGATGGATTGGATATTGACGCTGTCGAAAAGATCTGTAAGCAGAAAAGCATCCGGATGGTCTATGTCATTCCGCACCATCACCACCCCACCACCGCGACGCTCACTCCTGAAAAGCGCATCCGCCTCCTGGAACTGGCGGCAAAATTCAAATTTGCCATCATGGAAGATGACTACGATTATGATTTTCACTATGACGGCAAGCCGATGATGCCTATGGCCAGTCTTGATCTGAATGGAAATGTGATTTATTTAGGTACGCTGACCAAGTCTTTGGCTCCCGCCATCCGGCTGGGATTTATCGTCGCACCCGTGGAGTTCATACGCGCTGCTGCGCATTTCCGGAAATATATCGACTCTCATGGGGACAGCATCATCGAAAATGCCGTCGCAGAAATGTTCAAGGATGGCACCATTGCAAGACACCTCAAAAAATCGGTCAAGCTTTACAAAGAACGAAGAGACCATTTCTGCACCCTGCTGACGAACGAGCTTGGGAAACATGTCGCTTTTAAAATTCCGGAAGGAGGAATGCTGGTGTGGGTTACTTTCTTAAAAAAAAATCTGCCCCTCATCTCTGAGAAAGCACTCACAAAAGGTCTCATCATGGGCAATGGCACCGACTACGATACCAAAAGAAAAAAATACAACGCCGTGGGTATGGGCTTTGCCTCTTTAAATTTTAAAGAGCAGGAGAAAGCGGTTCATATCCTGAAAGAGATTTTGGAATAATATCCCTGCTCGCCCACAAGAAGGTGATTTTGCTCCCCGTAGTGCTGACGGGGAGCTGAGCATTTGAGAAGTTTCAAAATTTTTGATCTTAAACTTCTGCGAAATATTTCATGGCCAGTTCCGTATAATGCAATGAAATGGTTCGCGCAGGATGCCCGGGTTCTATTTCAGTCAGTTCCCAGGGATCATCTCCCAAAACTTCTTCTGTGTCGCTCATTCTTCGGCCTACTTCGAAAAGCCGATCCGTCGCAATTTCCTTAACCACCGTTCCGGTGTTAATGGTTACTTCTGATGTGATTGGGACAAACATAAAATATTTAGTAGGATGTTATGACGACGATGTAGACTTCAAACGACATACCCGCTCGCTTCAAGGGGGATCGAAACTGTTCGAAGGTTCAATTGCCCCGACACCCGGGGAATGGGCACGCGAGTATCTCGAATTTAAATATTCTGTGAGAAATTGTCAAATACCAGCAGGAGCTATCAATAGGAAGCCCTCTTAAGGGGTGCCCGTTGTTCACGGTTGTCTTCCTTGGGTGTGGGTCAAAAGGAAAAAATTATACCGAAAACACCACCACGATGCCCCCTTGCCAGCGACGGTCGATGAAGCGCATGATGATGACGTGAGTTGACATGGGATGGAGTTTAGATGCTGTGGCTCGTCCCGGCAGGGCCAATGAAAAAAAACGTGTCAACATATTTGTTGCGTATCAAAAAAGTGTGAGCTTTTTGGTCATGAGGGCGTATACTCTTAAAAACTCCTTAAAAAAAGTGTGGAATTTATCCCCATTTACAAAATATTAACACCAGAATTTTTCTCTACATCAGAAAATGGTACACGATCAGATGGGCGAAATAATCCATTAAGCACCAGAGGCTCTTTAGTTTACCACAACGCTTTACCTTCTTATTTTCAATAGAGCCCTTGCCGGACTGTGCAAAACGCATTCGCTATGTCCTCCAATTTTTTCGCCCGATGTGTCGATTAAGACGTTGACGTTGTGACGAATTTTTTCAAAATCCTTAGCCCGACGGATGGGTTCCTTCCCTGTTGCACTTTAGTATACTCAGGTAAAGTTTAAAGCTGCCCTATTTTTTACACAAAAGTGTAGAGAAAGTTACAAGTGTGCCATTTAACCATTGTCTTTATATCTGGTTTATTTGCCAATAAATACAAAAAGTACGATGAGAAGAAGGACTTTAGGTTTGTTGGGGGCCGTGCTGCTCTGTCCGTTGGCAGTCATGGCCCAGAGCGGCTGTACATTCACCATTTCTACTGCGGCAACGGAGTGGCAATTTGATGGGGCAGCCAAAGGAGTGAAACCGGGGGACAGGATCTGTTTCAAAGGGGGCACCCGGACGGGTATTAAGCTTATCAATATCCATGGTACGGCAGCACTGCCGGTTATCATTTCGAATGAAAGCAACAGTTCAGTCATTATCAACGCGCCCGCGTCGTTCGGAAACGCGGTGGAGGTCGACAATGTGACTTACGTGAGGTTCACGGGGAGTAACAATCCGTCTGTTAAATACGGCATTGAGATCACCGGCGCAGAGATGGGGATCAACTTTCAGCAGTTGAGCTCCGATTTCGAAGTCGATCACCTGTATGTCCATAACACAAATTGTGTGGGCATTGTGGCCAAGACCGACCCCACGTGTAGCACTTCCACCTGGAGAGGCTATTTCACCATGAAGAATACATCATTTCACGACAATTT
>CBIHQM010000001.1:0-44358 GCA_966211885.1 uncultured Chryseolinea sp. | reverse complement strand
ATTTCACACGAACTAAAAACGCCCATTGCCTCACTGCAAATGTGTACGCGTCTGCTGCAGGACAAACGAGTCGGCGAGCTGAACGAAGAACAACACAACATCATCCACACAC
The DNA here is from genome assembly GCA_966211885.1 of uncultured Chryseolinea sp. Classification (GTDB taxonomy): domain Bacteria; phylum Bacteroidota; class Bacteroidia; order Cytophagales; family Cyclobacteriaceae; genus Chryseolinea. Next base: position 44,246 of record CBIHQM010000001.1, on the reverse strand, counting down.
TCGACGATGAAGTCAGCCGCCTTTCGAAGATCACCAACGAGCTGCTGGATCTTTCGCAAGTGGAAACCGGTAACATCAAACTCAACATCCGCAAGGCCGACGCGGGCGACATCATCCACCTGGCAGCCGAAGCCGTGAAATTTCAAGCCGAACGAAAACATGTAGCCATAACCGTGGAGCCGTTTCACGACATCCCATCCCTGCAAGCCGACCGGGACAAGACGACATGGGTATTGGTGAATTTCCTCACCAACGCCATCCGCTATAGTCCGGAAAATGAAACGGTGACGGTGCGCTGCAAATCAGAGAACGGCGCTATCATTTTTTCTGTCGAAGACCACGGCCCCGGCATAGAGGAGAAATATCTGAACAGGATATTCGAAAAATTCTTCCAGGTACCCGGCACACCTTCGGGCACGGGCCTGGGACTTGCCATTTCCAAGGAATTTATCGAGGCCCAGGGTGGTAAGATAAAAGTGGAGAGTCACATCGGGAAGGGAAGCGTATTTTCGTTTGAATTGTTAAAATCGTAACGCATCGTAGGGAGAACTCTTGACATTCAACGCGAAAGACCGCCCGTTATAAATGGCTTCAAATTATCCAACGGCAACACCTCGAGCGGCGGCCCATCTTTCTTGATCGTGCCGTCTTCCAGAATCAAAACGCGTTTCGACATTTTGATCACTTCGTTGAGATCGTGGCTCACCATCAACGTGGTGAGGTTGTATTGACGGTGTACGCGTAAAATATAGTCCTGAAGTTTTATCTGCATCGCTGTATCCAGCGCCGACAAGGGCTCGTCCAGGAGCAATAGGTTAGGTTGGCGCACCAGGGCGCGGGCCAATGCCACACGTTGTTTTTGTCCGCCGGAAAGCAACGCCGGCTTTTTATCGCGAAGCTGTTCCAACTCCGTCAACTGCAATAGCTCGTCGATCCTTGATTTCGGCTGGTCTTTTTGCAGGGCAAACTCCAGGTTGCCTTGCACTGTCATATTGGGGAAGAGCGAATATTCCTGGAAGACCATGCCGAGGTTACGGTGCTGTGGCCTTAAGTTGATGTGCTTACTTTTGTCGAACCAGATCTGGCGATCGCAGATCATGCGTCCGTCATTCGGTGTGAGCAGGCCGGCGAGCATGCGGAGGATGCTGGTTTTGCCCGCGCCCGAGGGACCATAGAGGGTCACAAAATCGCCAGTCTCGATCCTGACATCCAGGTTTAGGTTGATCGCGCCACCGGCGCCGTGCAGCTTTCGGGCGATGGCGAGTTCAATCATGATAGGGGTCGACTTTAAATGCGCGATTGTTTACGAGGTAAACACTGATCAATACCAGGAAAGAAAATACGAGCAGGATCGAGGCATACACATTCGCCTGGTGATAGTTCATGGCCTCCACTTCATCGTAGATCGTCACGGAAATCACGCGCGTCTCGTGCGGTATATTTCCTCCCACCATCAACACCACTCCAAATTCACCAATCGTATGCGCGAAGGTGAGCATGCAGCCTGTGAGGAGTGCGCCTTTCATGTTGGGGAGTAAAACTTTAGTGAGGGTGGTGAACCGGCCTTTGCCCAAGGTGTAAGCAGCCTCCTTGAGGGCCACGGGCACGGACCGAAAGCCATTTTGAATCGGCTGGATCATGAACGGCAGGCTATAAATTACCGACGCCACCACGAGTCCCGGGAAGCTGAACACGAGTCGCAGATCGAAATATTTTTCCAGGAAATGACCGAATGCATTTTGTGGACTAAACGCCAGCAGCAAATAAAATCCCAAAACAGAAGGTGGCAATACCAACGGCAGGCCTACTAGTGCATCGAGGATCACTTTGCCACGCCAGCGAACGAACGCCAATCCATAGGCAACCGGCACGCTGATCACAAAGAGGATCGCCGTCGTCACGATGGCTAATTTCAGCGTCAGGTAGAAGGGGGAAAGGTCGAGCATAGGCTAGGGTTTGGTGAACCCAAAGTGGAGCAAAATGGCATTGGCCGTAGCGCCGTTCATATAGTCCAGGAATGCTTTGGCGTAGGCGTTGCCCAGCGCATGTTTTGTGATGACCGCTCCTTGCTCGAGCGGTTTATGGCTTTCTTCGGGAATGAGAAAATAGGTCCCGTTCTCTTTTTTCATATTGGGCGAAAGGGCCAGCGACAACGCGACGATGCCCGCATCAGCCGCACCCGTGGTCACAAATTGGGCGGTCTGCGAAATACTCTCACCGAACACCAATTTTGATTTCACACGCTCCGTCAATTTATAATAAGCCAATGCCTCCTCCGCGCGTTTTCCATAGGGCGCGTGCTGTGGGTTAGCGATCGCAATTTTCAAAATGGAAGGCGACAACAAGGTGTTCATGCCTTCTTTTTCCGGATCGATCTTTTTACTCCATAACACAATGCGTCCCTTTCCATATATATAGATCTCGGAAAGGGTCAATTTTTTTTGCTTAAGCTGTTGGGGATACGTGATATCGGCGGAGAGGAAAATATCGAAGGGCGCGCTGTTGGAGATCTGTTCGAATAATTTTCCGGACGAACCATAGGTGATGTCCACCGTTCCGGGATGAGTTTTCTTAAACGTAGCGGCCACGGAGTCCAGGGCAAATTTCAGATCGGATGCGGCTGCGATCAGGATCTTGGCTGGGGATTGTGCATGCCCCTGCCCGGCGATCATCATGGCAACGCATACGATACTGAGTCTTATCCTGTTCATATCCCCAAAAATAACATTTGCGCTCTGTTTATCCAGACGCCATCAGTCTTTTGAAAACACCACCTTGATCGTGGTGAGCTCCCGGATCCAACGCGCCTGTTTTTTATCCGACGGCACAACCATGCGAAACGGGCCTTCCCCTTTCGCCAGCGGGTGCCCATCTACCTCGTAGGCTAGCAACACCGTTTGGCTGGTAAACTCCGGGTCGATTTCCGGAAGGGAGAAGATCACCTCATAGCCGTCTGCGGCTTTCACGAGGACGTATTTGGCCAGGTTCTTTCCCCTCAATTTCCCGCCGAGGGTCACACCAGCCGAATCCAGCACATCGAACAGGCGCACGCCTTTGAACACGTGTTCCTTGCCGTCGTGGTCCTTGCCCTTCACTTCGGTGGTCTTCCACTTCAGGAGGTCGTCTTGCGTGAGCGCGAGCGGTTTCAGCACCTCGCCTTCCACGCGGAACGATGGTTTAGGTTGGGCGTGGCACGCGATCGAGGCCAGCAGGAGGGTCGTCAGCAAAAAAAGATGGCAAAATTTCTTGGGCATAGGGCAAAATTACGGTTTCGTGTTTCTTTTCGATGTATACCATCATATATATCGAAAGATACTCATTTTGCCATATTCGATGCCGGTGGGGCGATCAGATTATCGGGGAAGAATACAGTACCGGACCAAACTGCCGGTGGCGCCTGCGAACGGCGGGATTCACCTGACGAAAAACGTCAGATGTGTTTCAGAATGGCCACATCTTTTTCAACGATCTTATTCAGTTTGGCGGCCAGGCGACGGTAGTGGGCCACCACGGTTTTGCCGGCCTTGGTCAGGGAAGCCCCTCCCCCTTTTTCGCCGCCTTTGCGGGATTCTACGTAAGGGCTTTTGCCACGGGCGTTCAGATCGTCGACCATGTCCCAGGCTTTTTTGTAGGACATGCCCATTTGTTTTGCTGCTTTTGCGATGGAGCCTTCCTGTTCGATGTGCTCCAACAATTCGGCAGGGCCCGGGCCGAAGAATTTTACACCATCGATCTCGATCCAGCAGCGGAAACGGATTTCTTTCTTTTTCATGATGCAAAATACAAAAACATGTCCAAACGTCACGGTATCGATGCACACCCGTGGTGGCCCGCGATCCGTACGCTTAACGTGCACTCACGCTACACAACGTTTACCTTGGGCCGGTTTAGAAAATGAACGAGAAGCGAAATAACGGCAAGCAAACCCATGCCGTACACCGCGTGACCGGCAAATTTTTCAACAATGACTGAAATGAAAGTTGACGTTCCCGATACACGTTCAAAAATCCATGCCAGGGAAGCGACGATCGCAAAGCTTGCTCCACCGATTCTCACGATGCTGTAATGCGCCGAACGGCTGAGCATGATAAGCCATGGCATGGTCATCGCAATCACAAAAATTTGCATAAGCTCAATACCCATATTGAATCCAAGAATACTCCATGCCATTTGTTCCGTGTCAAGGTTTAAATCCGTGAGGATGCTGGCAAAAGCAAGTCCGTGAATCAACCCAAAGCCGGCGGCAATATAGATTTCCTTGCCGGCAAAGATCGGACGGAATGCGTGGACTGCCGAGATCAGTATTGAAAATGCAATCAGTATTTCGACTGGCTGGCTGGGAATGTGTGTCCAACCCAAAGCTCCAACTAATAGGGTGAGTGAATGGCCTATTGTAAATGCTGTGACGACCTTTAGCAGGTCAAACACGCTGTACCGGAGACCACCATAATTGCTCCACCTGTGGGATTTGACCGTCAACGGTGCCGACAGAAGAAGGGTCAGCAGAAAAAGCAAATGGTCGGTGCCCTCTTTAATGTGTTGCATGCCGAGCAGGATCATGCTGGCGATCCCCTTCCGCCAACTGCCCGCATCAAGGTTCACCTCCAGTGGGGGAATCGAATTGTCGCTCAGGTTCCAACCGATCACACTGACATCTTTTGTGGTATCGGCATGGATGACACCAGCCTCCCAGTCTCTTCTGATTGAAATAAACGCGACGTGATTCATCACCTGGTGCATGACCGCATCGTATTGCAAGGTGAAGGATCTGGTGCCTTCGCCGGGATTTGGATGCAGCACAAATTGTACGGCGACCTCCCAATACGGAATGTTGCTGTCGACGTATTTGCCTTTGTCCATGCTCATTTGTTTAATGGACACCTGCCACGGGTGATTTTTATCAACGTACGCATGAACGTGTTCCATCAGATAGGCGCGCAGCGGGGGTGAGAAGCGCTCGGTTAGCACTTCGGGCGTCTTTCGTATTTCATCACCCAACACAAGTGCCAATTCAGGTAAGGGAATGTGTGCCTCCAACACGACCTGGCCTGAGCTTACATCGAGGAGCAATATTGAATTCGGCGATGGATGGGCGTGGACGCTTAGCGGGGAAAGAGTGCTCATCGCAAAGATCGTTATCAAAAAGAGCAATCGCCAGTTTTTACACTGGCGATCGCTGAAATATGAATGGGCTTCCATAAACTCGAATGAACGTTACTTATTCTTTACAGTCCGATATAGTCACGGTTGTGGTCGCGCATTACGGTGTGATAGTGCACTTGATTTGAGATCACGACCCCATTTTGACAGATGAATTCAATCCATACGCTTGGTCCATCAATTCGCACGTAGTCTGTATTGAATGTGAAAAATGAACTCGCATTCCCCGAAGTGCCGCTTGTGTTGGTGGAATACGTAACATATGTATTCGCCAGCTCATTTTGATAAGTAGTGAGATACGATGCAGCGCTCGTCGGATCCACGTCATTGACCCAGGCGGCAATGGTCACTAGTACTTTTGCTTGCGCCGTTGAATTCAAGTTGCCTACCTGTATACCCTGTTTTGTAGACGGGAAGGTGTTGGTGGTTGAACCGGGAACCATTAAACAATCCGAGAAAGTTGTCGAGATCTTTGCTGAAGCCAGCTCACTCGTGGTGAATGCTGCCAGCATATCGCGAACTGCGGCAAGTTCCGTGGTCATCGGACTGCTGTAGGTCGTGCCGTTCACGGTGAAAGAGCCGTTTGGTTCGACTGCCTCATGCAATGGCGTTATGCTGGTGACTTGTCCATTGTCGTAAGTGATGTTCTGAGCGTAGTGATGCCCGCCAAATTGGAGCATCCATTTACCCGTCGTGCTCGGTGTTCCCAAAAATGCAATCACATAATTACCCGAGCTGTAACCTGACTGCATCGTGCCCAAGTAGTCATCGGCCGCGCGAATCGTTTGAAACTCTTCATAGCCCTCATTGCTGACGGTTCCTGATGCGGCCTCGATCACCGCCAAGGCTGCTGTTTGCTGGGCCGTTGTCAAACTACTGAAAAGTAATCCATTCCGGCAGGACAAAGCACAAGGCAGATTTGACCATCTTTTCGCATTCGTTAGATTTAACGTTATCACCACCGAGGACTGTTGCGTACTGGTTAGCGTGGACAGGAAGGTGTTGGCCAGGCACACCAGCTTTTCAATTTGTGTTGTGGCCGAACTGCAGTCACTCGTCGTCGTCGAAGTTGTGACGGTGAAGTCGGCACTTGAAGTCACCGTTGTTCCGCTAACGGTAACGGCAATCTTTCCCGTGGTCGCACCCGTTGGAACCGTTACGGTGAGTTGCGTGGAAATGGCCGCCGTTATCGTTGCTTGTGTTCCGTTGAACGTCACGGTATTATCGGCCATCGTGCTGCTGAAGGTAGTGCCGGTTATAGTGACGGTCGTTCCGATAGGACCGCTCGTCGGCGTAAAACTTGTTATCGAAGGGGTCGCGACGGGTTCGTCTGCGTCATTGCAGGCCGAAATAGTAAACACACTTACCAGGATAAGGATGGCGCCGGCTAACACTACGTTTGGGTTCAGATTTCTTTTCAGCGATTTCATAAGGGGAAATATATTTGCTTAGATCTGGCAATGGAACGTGTGGTCACCCGGAAAATGATGGCCACAAGCGGATTTGCGACTAATGCGATATATCCCGCGACAAACTTGGCGTTGAAACAAGGGTCGACAATCTAATTTTTGAGTTCGTGCATGGCTGCAAAGAGAAATTCACATTGATCAAAGTCGGGATTGATCAGGACCGCGGCCTTTCCATAAAATGAATAGCCTCGTGAAAAATTTAAAGTAACGGTGAGACATATTTATGACCCCGCACGCGTGAGGGATGGTAGCGGCAGCCCGGAGCAGCGTGGGCTAGTGTGGCTGGGCGAGGACTATAGCGAACAGCCCGACCCGAACATTCAGAAGGGGTATACGCCATAGAGGGCTAGTCACATGTTCGATACGAGCCGACCCGACCCGACGAAGGAGGGGCACGCCCAAGTCATCAAGCGTGCCATCCTCCTTATCGGTTTTGAGCCAACGGATTATGGCTTGTTGTATGCCAGCGGCAAACACAACTTGTCGGGCAGGGACCAGATCAACATCTTGAGGTCGACCTTTTTCAATTGGTCGTCGCCCTCGGTGATCTTGAAGAACTGGTTGACCCCTACGTTTTTGAAAACCTGCACGGTATTGCTGCCGTGCCAGCGGATTTCGATCTCATCGATGGTGGTGGCTTGGCCCACCCCAATCTCGCGCCGCAGCGGTGAACAACCGAAGCTGCCGCCGGAGTTTACATCGCGGTAAACACTTCGTTGTTTGCCATTCTCCGTGAAGGTGACCTTCACGCTGGTGCCGATGGCCGCGCGGTTGGCCTTGGTACCTTCGAGCTGCAACGAGATCCAATGGTTGTTGCTCTGACCCGGATTCAGAAAGAAGGCGTTCTGGTAAGCGTCGCCGGGAAACGCGCCACCCATTTCAATGTAGATGTCCTGGTCGCCATCGTTATCCATATCGGCAAAAGAAACACCATGACCTTTTTGAAGATGCCCTACGCGCGCTGAGCTGGTGACGTCGGCGAATTTTTTTCCACCCAGGTTTTTAAACATTTTGTTTGGGACAAGCGATTTGTAATCCGGGTTGCCCGTGCCCAGGTACATGTCGAGCCATCCGTCGTTGTCGATGTCGCCGAAGTTCGATCCCATGGCAAAGGTTACCTTGTCGAGCCCGAGGCTGTCGGCCATGTTGGTGAAGGTGCCGTTGTGGTTGTTGTGGTACAGCAACATTTTTTGCGGGTTGCCTTCGGGGATGCCCAGTTTTTCGGCGGCGGCATAGAAGGCCAGTGTGTGGCGGAAGGTGTAGTCGCAGGCAAAGATGTCGAGCCAGCCGTCGTTGTCGTAGTCGAAGAACCAGGTGGGGAACGTGTTGCCGCGCTCATGATCCAGCCCGGCAACGTGCGTGGCATCCGCAAAGGCGATCTCTTTGCCTTGTTGCACGCCCATGTTCTTCAGCAGGACGCGCTGACCGTTCATGGTGGAGAGAAAAAGATCTTTCCATCCGTCGTGATCATAGTCGCCCGAGGTCACGCCCTTCACATACAACTCGATGTCACACATGGCGTCTCTGGCAACCTCGCGGAAGGTGCCGTCCTGGTTGTTGATGTAGAGTTCGCACGGGTGCCCTTTTTCAAATTGCGCGACGGCCGTTTCGTTGCCAATGAACAAGTCAATCCAACCGTCGTTGTTGAAGTCGTTCCAGGTGGCCGCTTGTGTGGGGTGAAACGATAGCAGACCGGCTTGCGTGGTGACGTCCGTGAAGGTGCCATTGCCGTTGTTGCGCAGCAGGGAGTTGGGCTCTTCACCGAATTGTTTTTTCCACGCGCCGCGCAACACGAGCACATCTTTGAAGCCGTCGTTGTTGTAGTCGGCCTGCACCATGTTCAAACCACCGCTGATGCCCTTGAGACCCACCTTGTCGGAGAGGTCGGTGAACGTTCCATCGGCATTGTTCTTGAAATAGTGCATCGCTTCTTCGGTGCCCATGCCCGAGGTGAGCATGTCGAGGTAGCCGTCATTGTCAAAATCTTCCACGATGCTTCCTCCGGCCATGTTGTTCACGTCGAGCTTCAGGTCGGCCGCGATGTCGTCGAAGGGTTTCACTTTCACGGTGGTGTCGCCTTCCATGCCGGGGATCAGGAATTTTTCGGGCACACCGGCCGGGTATTTTCCCAGCGTCATGTAAGCCAGGTTCAATAACCATCGCGACTCGATGTCGTTGGGATGTTTCTCCAGCAGGCGCTGATAAATTTCAATGGCCTTCCGCGATCCCAGGGGATCGTCGTGTATGCCCATACCTTTCACGGGCATGATGCACGATTCGGAGGCGTGGTTGGAAATGCAATTGGCTCTTTCGCCTTGACGCAAATAGGCCACGGCCAAATCCTTCCAGGCCAGCTCCACCTGAAATTCAGGGTCATCTCTCACGACGCCTTCCAGGAGTTCGACAGCTTTTTCTTCCTGGCCCAACTCCAGGTAAAGGTTGGCCTTTAAATATTGACAGTAGCGGACCTGGCTGGGGGTGCTATGCGGGAGGCCCAGCAGGGAATCCATATAGGGCAAGCCCGCCTCCGGGTAAAACTGGTTGGCCGGGCGATAAGAGGCTTTGTGTACGCGATCCAGGATGGCGACCATCTCGTCGTGGCACGCATCTTTTTTTGCGCACGACAACATATTCATGGCCGTCACCAGGGAGAGTAATAAGACAGGTAAATTTCGTTTCATAGTTTGGTTAGTTCCGGGTACGCGAGGGTAAGGATCATAGGATCACCCGGCTGATCAGGTTCGCGTCACCCCAAACCAACGCTGCAGGGCAGGCCTTGCGTGGTGAAGCCAAGCGTGACGAGAAACTAAAAAAGACGGATGGTTTTTATCCGATCAACAGAAGCCTGCATGCCAACGCGCCATGTTGTTTTTGAACAAAACGTAACACACAGGCATGCCCTTCCTTTTTTAGAACGGACAGTTCGTAAATTCTACAAAGAGAATTTGAGAGGATCAGCCGCGCTCAGGCGGATGGATGATGGAGGGATAATGATCGGACGTCGGCAAAATCACCGGCGTCGCTTTTACAACCTTGTGCGCCCAGCCCGGGGATACGGAATGAATGGCGAACGTTTGTGCTACATAATCTTTGATGAGTGTGGGCAGTGCCTTGGCCCCGCCGTGCGCATTCGCCGGTTTTCCCGTGAACGTTTTTACAAAGCTGGCCAGGGTTTCCTCTATGGATTTGCGTTGTTGATCTTTCACGCACACCATGAAAAGCGTATCGCGCGAATAGCGTTGTTTCACCAGGCGATAAAATTCGCCTTCGCGTTCAAACGTTCCGTCTACACGCTCGAAGCGGCTGGCATCGGCCATGTAGGGAATAGCAATGGGAATTTTAATGAGGATGGTTTCGGATGGCGTGTATTCCTCGGCATCCAGCTTTTCGATCATCGCCTGCTCGTTCTGGTAGGTAAGCCCCCAAAACAGGCCATAGTACCCGATCACATGAATGAGGATGAGGATGGAGAACAATATCGAGAAGAGTCTTTTCACGCGGGTCCGGCCAATAGTTAATAAAAGTACTGGAAAACGGGAAAGATTCAAAGCGTCTACCAAGGGCGTTGATGGAGTTTTGGGGTGGTGCGGTGGAGCCCCCGGGGCATACCCCCCATTCTCGGGAGGCTGTCCTGTCAGAATGATGCTTTTTGGGTTGGTTTAGGTCGAGACCGGGGGAGCCGTTGCCCCTGCTAGCGATCCTTGACGGTGATGATCTTTTCCCCGCGCACCGGCAAACCATCGGCTGTAAATCCTTCCGCCACGATGCGGTAGCGCGTGGGCAGGTCGGCGGCAAAGAAGGTTATGGTGGCCTGGTTATGTTCGTCCATCACCACCAACGGTTTCCAGCAGAGTGTGGCCCGATAGTCCGGCACGCCTTGAACATCGCCGCCAACGGAATGATCGGGGGCCGTAAAATTTCGCGGCGCGGCATAGCCGTGTATGTTCAGCGTTACCAATTTCTCCTCTTTGTACAGCGGCGCGCGCGTTTTGCCTTTTACCTTATACGTGTTGCGCGTGTAGATGGCAATCACGCCATTGCCACCGCGGGCGCCGTAGGCTGCGCCATTGCCAAACTTGGTGACTTCGATGCGGTCGATTTCATTGGGGTTGAGTTGGGATATGCGATCGGCCGTTCCCCCATCGCCGGCATTGACGACAAGACCGTCGATGAGCACCACGGGTTCTTTCGCTTCGGGCGATCCCTGCAACGTCGAAGACCCACTAAAGACAATATACTTCTTAGGATAGGAGTCGGCCCCGAGAAAAGCGATGATGTGCAACCCGGGCACCCGGCTTTGCAAGGCCGAGAGCATATCGATAAAACCGGATGATCTGAAAAATTCTCCATCCACCGAAACATCGGCAAACCCCAGCCGCGTTGGCGCAGTGTCGGCGATGCGCGTGCTGGTCACCACCACTTCTTTCAACACCCGGGTTTGCTTGTTCATGGCGTGGTCGCGCAAGCGCGTGGTCGTCTCGCGATAGACATCGATGCCAAGGGTATCAGACGGCGTTGGTGGCGCGGACACACCCAAGGTGTCTACGATCACTTTTCCGCCACGGCCTCCGCCGGCTGTCTTAGGATGGACGGAAATTTTCGCGGTGTCGTAGAGTAGCAAATCCGGCACATAAAAATTTCCAACTTCGTCGGTGTCGACGGTGAACACGTCTTTGGATGCTTTTTGCGTAAAGATGAGCAACCCCGCTTCCGCTTTGCCGCGATTGGTCGTGAAGCGTCCTTTGATATCGATGCCATATTGAATGGGATACATGGTCTTCCGTTCGAGGGTATCGGGCATGACCACCTCCGGCATTTGGGCCGAAAGAATAGTGGTCTCATTGGTGGCGGGCACCGCCTGGTCCAGGTCGGTCACTGACACTGACAACCCCGTTGCTAAGTGCAATTCGGAAGGTGTGACCCTTAGCGTGACGGTGATTTTATCGCGCGTATGATATTCTTCCTGGTCGGTTTGTACGATCACATTGGTGGTATCTGCCTCCCATTCCGTTTTCGGATAGTGCACCCATTCTTGTTCATCGAGGATGCGGATCGGTTTTACAAAAACAAATTGCTTGTCGAAGTTCAACATCCACCGCGTGTAGGCCCGAAGCTGGTAATTCCCTTTCTTCAATGTACGCGGAAGTTCAATTTGCCCGACACCTCCATCACGTGAAAGCGGAAATATCCGGGTCATGACGACCTTGCCGGAAGGTTCGACGAGGTCGGTGTACAAGACGCGGCTCAGCGAATCGCGCATAGGCGGCGAATAATAGTGCATGTGCGCGCTGAACCACATCGTTTCGCCCGGATAATAATAAGAGCGGTCGGTATGCAAGTAGGGCATCTCGGCGAGCACGGCGAGGCGGCCTGCGATGTTGGGCAATATCTTTTTATGGTGCGGCGTGGTCTTCTGGGGTCGGTAGTCGGCGGGCAGCGTTTGGGCCACACGGGCATCGGCCATCTCGCCCAACACCGTTAGTCTTGCCGGGTTCGATACAATGCCGTCGGCGTTGACTTCCAGCGATCCACCCTTCACCTCAATCCAACTCACGGGATAAGGAATGTCTTTGTATACTTTGGCGACGGTGGCTTTATGGGCGTAGTGTATCTCGAGGCGTGGCGGCAACTTTACTGTATACCATCCGGGTGTCTTGGCGGGCTTGACAATGCTGTCGGTCTTAAAGATGTTGACCAGCCAATCCACGTTGCCCATGAAGGTTGCATTGCGTGCGTCGGTTGCCTTGGCGTTATCCCGGAAGAGGTTGAAATCTTCGTCCTTTGCAGTTCCGGCCACCAGCGACGCCAGGAGATGACGGACCGATCCTTTGTAGACGGCGTCGCGATTTTTCTGCCAGCGCTTTATCAGTACCGAGTCCGTCGTTTCAATCTCGGTGTAACGCACATAGCCGGCGATGACATACTGCTTGGGACTCACGGCAAAATTCCGGAGGTCGTAGGTGAGCATATAGCCGAGGTTCAGATTCTCGATCTGGAGAGGTACGGGGCAGGAAGCGTTAAGCATACCGTTCTTACCTTCGGAAAATTCGAGGCGCCAGGGGTTCAATATTTTGGTTTGGGATACCTGTCGCCCAGTGCCGAGAAATAGTTTTGTGAACTTGGCCAATTGCTTTGGCCATTCCGTGTCTTTTGTTGTGTTCACCTCAACCTCTTTCAACGTCGTGGCGGTTAGCGAGAACCGCATGTATTGAAGCGGACCTTCTGTTACGTGCACGAAAGTTTGATGCGGCTTGTAGCCTACAAACGACACCACCACTTCATGGTCGCCCGGCGCCAACGGCAGCACGAAGTCTCCACTGGCATCCGTGTAGGTACCCATGGTGGTCTGGTTGATGTATACACTGGAAAATGGAAGGGGTTCCTTCGTATCCTCGTCGATCACCTTCCCCCGGATGCCGCTCGGCTGGGCAATGGCCGTGCCTGCAAAAAGCATGGAGCAGAATGTTCCAAAGAAAACGCGGCGCATACGTTGAGGGTTATCGGTATGGAAATATAATGAAAATACCGATTCGGCGTCGCCGTAAAACGCCGCGACGTGATGTCACCCAGAGCGTTGTTCTTTAATTCCCTTTTGTCCTTACCGGCGCGCTTTGGCCTGGGATGTTCATTGGCTGTGCGGGCTTGATCTTATCATAGTCCACCACGCCGGTCCGTTCCGCCCACTGGAAATATTCCACCGATAGTTCGTTAACCACTGCAGGAAATTTCGCGGCCACATCGGTGGTCTCTCCGCGGTCTGCTTCCAGGTCGTAGAGTTCCCAGGTGTAGCTTGGAAAAGTAGATACCAGTTTCCATTTTCCTTTATGAACCGCGCGGTTGCCAGCGCGCTCCCAGAAGAGCGGCTCGCCGCGATTCACTTCCGTAGCTTGTCCAAACAGAACCGGCGTGAGGCTCTTGCCGACCAGTGGATTGGATTTTACGTTGTGATAGTTGGCCGGATAGGTCGCTCTTGCCAATTCATAAAAAGTCGGCGCGATGTCGATGAGGTGCCCTGTGCCTTTCACCAGTGTGCCGGCTTTGATCTTTTTGGGATACCAGGCGATGAACGGCGAACTGATGCCACCTTCGTGCATGTTGTTCTTATACTGACGAAACGGTGTGTTGCTCACGTTGGCCCAGGGTTGTTCCTGGTAATCGTATGAACCGGCCGTGCCGATCGGGCCTGAGTTGCGCGTTGGCTTGCGGGCATTGCCGGAATAACCGCCTTGTGCTCCGTTGTCGGAAATGAAAACGATGAGGGTATTGTCGTCTTTTTTCAGTTCCTTCAATTTGTTCAACACCCTTGCTATGTTTTGGTCTACGCGGTCGAGCATGGCAGCATACACTTCCATCTTGGCTTTCCAAAGTTGTTTCTGATCGTAGGTGAGATTGTCCCACACCGGCACGTCGGGATCGCGATCGGCCACGCGTTGACCCGCCTGCAAAATGCCCAGGTCTCTTTGACGAGCGATGCGTTGCTGTCGCAAGGAATCCCATCCGATGTCATAACGACCCTTGTACTTCGCGATGTCCTCGGGCAACGCCTGTAGCGGCCAGTGTGGCGCGTTGAAAGCGAGGTATAAAAAGAATGGTTTGTTCTGTTTGTTTTGTTCGGTCAAAAATTCCAGCGCGTTGTCGGTGATCGTGTTGGTGAGGTATTCGCCGGGCTTCAACTTTTCCTTCTTGTTGTTCCTGACCAGGATCACCGGGTCGGCCTTTCCATAATTACCAATATCAAAATAGTCGCTGGCGCCGGGGATGAATCCGTAGAACTGATCGAAGCCGCGCTGGTTCGGCCACGCCAGGCTGTCCTTGCCCAAATGCGATTTGCCCGACATCAAGGTGCTGTAGCCGTTGGCTTTTAGTACTTCAGCAAGCGTGAGCGATTCTTTGTTGAGGAACCCCTGATACGCCGGCAACCCGAGGTTCACATCGAAGAAGCCCATACCGGCGCGGTGTGGATATTGGCCCGTCAGCAAGGAAGCCCGCGTGGGTGCGCAAATGGAATTGTTATAAAATTCACGAAAGCGTATGCCTTCCGCGGCCAGCTTGTCCAGCGTGGGTGTTTGGATCTCCGATCCGTAGGCGCCGAGATCGGAATAGCCCATGTCGTCGACCATGATCAGGATCAGGTTGGGCGGCGGGGTTTTCTGTGCTTGTGCAAAAGCGCAGGACAACAAAATAAGAATAGCGGTGACAAAGCGTTTGTTCATAGCAGGGTTGCAGAAAAGAAAAGTTAAATGATCAGATATCCTTCGCACATCGAAAGCCGATGTGCACCATTGACGATTCGGGCGTTGACGATGACCGGCCCGTTACCTGGAAGCCATGACACACCATGGGATCGCACAGAAAAGAACCTCCCCGTGTGACCTTGCGCATCGCAGGATCCATTTCGGCGTCGCGGCCCTGGGGCAGGATGTCGTCGGAGCACCATTGCCATACGTTGCCCCCCATGTCGGTGAGGCCGAGTTTATTTGCACCAAAGGCGCCTACCGGTGACGTTGCGGCATAGCCGTCTTCCACTGTGTTGTAAGAAGGGAAACTCCCTTGCCAGGTGTTGGCTTTGTATTTGCCGGCTACGACCAGGTCTTGTCCCCAGGTGTATTGTTGTCGCGAGTTCTCGCCGTTCTTTGCGGCGTGTTCCCACTCCCATTGCGTGGGTAGCCTCTTGCCCTTCCACTTCGCATAGGCTACGGCGTCGTTCCAGGAGACTTGTGTCACCGGATGTGTGGGTTGTGCCTTGGGTTTGTCTCTTCCAAACGGGTAGTGATAGTCGGCACCATCAATCAACGTCCATCCGTGGGCATCGTTGTCGAACACACCGCCGTTACCAAATCGTTGCGCTTCGGTGACGTAGTGGGTGGCGTTCACGAATTCGTCGAACTGCGCTACGGTCACCAGGTTTTTATCCAGCAAGAAAGATCTGATCTTCACTTCCTTGTTGGCTTTGGTTACCGGATCGGTGGTGTAAAGCACTCCGCCCTTGACGAGCGCCATATCTTTTGTTTCGAGCCGCGTAAAGGCAAAGAAAAGAACCGATCCCGACAGGATCACCAACGGCAAAAGGGCCACCGTCAGCCTATTCTTTTTGTATGAAAGTTTCATGGGGTGTCTGACTAAGGTAATCAATTTCTTAAGGATTGTTGCGGGCCGTCTTGGTCGAGCGACGCGTTTTCATCAGGTCGTCGGCACCTTCGCACGAGGAAACCGAAAGGGTCTTGAAGGTAGCGGAGGCAAGCGTGCGTTGTGCTTGCAGCGTTTGATCGTCGAACGCCAGGAAGCCCAGCGCGTGGCTGAATTGCTGACCTTGGGTGAGTGCCCAGTGCAGGAAAATGCCCGCCGCTACATTCGACGAGTTTTTGTTGAACAGGAAGTTTACATTTTCGGTCACGAACTTATTGTTGTTCGTTTTCTCAACATAGGCGATCACCTCGTCGAGTGAACCATACAGTTGTTCTTCTTTGTCCACTTTGCCGTTCTCATTCAAATCCAAGGGAATGACCGCCAGGCCATCCACCACCTTGCGGGTGTTGACATCATAGATGAAGCCGAGGTTATTGAACGAGATCCCGTTCACATCCGACTTCACTGCCTTCGCCAGATCCTGGTCGTCGCCTTTCACACCCACGCCCTGTATGGCTTTGGGGTCGTGATCGAAATGGGCGGCAAAGGTTTTTGCAGCACATGCGGGTTTTTCGCGGGTGTACAACGTGATGGGCGAAGGATTTTGTGACGACGCAAAGAACGTTGGCGTTTCCGGGGTGAAGTACAATTTTCTAAAATCGGCTTCACTGAAACCGCGCGCCTGCAATTGCGCGAGATCGGGACGTTTGCTGTTGGCCACTGGCAACTGCACATAGCGCGTAAAGGCCACGCCGCCGCGGGTCTCGGTCAACTCTTTATCGGTTAGTGCGTAGGCGGCAATCGAAAAGTCGATGCTATCGGCCGGAGCAGACGGGGCGATGGAGACCTGGATGTTGGGGTACACTTTTTTAAATTCTTCTATCCATTTATTGATCAACGGATAGGCCAGGCGTGTACCGCGAATTTTCACGACACCGCTTTCTTTTTGCTGCCCGAAGGCTAACGAAACGCTCACGAGGAGCAAGAGCAGGATTCCGTACTTTTTCATATTTGTTTGATTAGGGTTTTATATTCTTTTAACAATTCATTTCTAGCGGTCTCACTTTCTATTTGAAGCGATAGGCCGCGGCCTTTGCTTTCAGTTGCTGCACGATGTCGGGATGCTCGGCGGCTACGTCATGCTGTTCTGCGGGGTCGGTCTCCAGGTCGAACAACAATCCCGCTATAGCGGGTGTGCCCGTCTTAACACCCGGAAAGCGGGTTGCTTTAGGCTGCTCGAAGGGCGCAAGCAGCGTCACGCCATCGGGAAGCCGCGGGTCGATCCAACTTTCATCGGAGGGCAACTGCGCCGACTCCGGCGACAACAGGTGGAGCTTCCATTTTCCGCTGCGCACGGTTTGCAGTTTGTCATTGTAAAAAGAGAACAGTGCTTCATGCGGCGATTTCGCAGAGGAGGTGAACAGGCTAAAAATGTCGCGGCCATCCAACAAGTGATCTTTCGGAAGCGTCAATCCTGCTGCTTTTACGAGTGTAGGAAACAGGTCGATCACACCCGCGACCTCAGCGCTCACGTGCCCTGGCGCGATGTGTGCTTTCCATTTCACCAACAGCGGCACGCGTATGCCTCCCTCCCAGTTCTGCGACTTCATGCCGCGCAGTCCACCCGTGGAGCCACCAAACCAGGGGCCGTTGTCAGAGAGGAAGATGACGATCGTGTTTTCTTCCAGGTGCGCTTCGGCTAGCTTTTTCAGGACCTCTCCTACCGACCAATCCAACTCACGCATCGCGTCGGCATACAGATCGTCTTTCGTTTGCGGGGTATAAAATTCTTCCGAAGGGCTCAGCGGTTTGTGTGGCATCGCCTGGGGGAGATACAGAAAGAAGGGTTTGTCTTTGTGTTGATCGATGAACGACACGGCGGCTTGCGTGTAGCGCTTGGTGAGCGTGGTCTGGACAACGGGGTACTCCACGACCTTTTCGTTTTCCATCAGCAATACCGGTCGCATATCGTTGGAGTAGGGAATGCCAAAATATTCATCGAAGCCGTGACGCGTGGGAAAGAACTGGGGTTTGTGGCCGAGGTGCCACTTGCCGATGATCTTCGTGGCATAGCCAGACGTCTTGAAGACCTCACTCAACAATAATTGATCATCCCCGATCCCAATGTCGTCGCCGCCGCGGAAGGTTTGAAAGCTGCTGTTTACTTTCTCCGGGTTGGGATTGAGAATGAGGCCATGTCGCAAGGGATACCGGCCCGTGAGCAGCGAAGCCCGCGTGGGTGCGCAATAGGGTGTGGGCGTGTAGAAGTGTGTGAGCTTGGCGCCCTCGGCAGCCAGTTTGTCGATGTTGGGGGTTTGCCATCCCGGGGAGCCAAAGGATGACAAATCACCGTATCCCAGGTCATCGGCCAGGATAAGCACAACGTTCGGGCGGCGTGTAGCCCCCCCGGGTTGGGCTTGGCTGGTGATGCCGGTTGTTGCCAGGGCAACGATCAACAGAAAATACAGATACAATTTCATCGAGGCGATTTCAAATGTGGTGGAGATAAATAAGGATGAGCGTTTGGCGCAGGGGAAAGCGTCAACAACAACATCCCATAGCGGGAGCAGGTCGTGATGCTGCGGAAAGATTTGCCGCGGCGATATAAACTATACGCGTGATGATTTCCACCATGTGAAGAATGTTGGGTTACAGGCAATCTGCCCGGAAATCGCTTCCGGGACAGGCGGAGGTCAATCTGGTGGCATTGATCTCTACTAATCCTATAGACAAAAATAGCAATGAATTGCCTATAAGCAATAGCCCTGAAAAGGATTTATTTTTTTGGCGCTAGGCTGGGATGGCGGGCTTTGTCTTTTGGGGTACTGCAATCGTTTCTGTCGATCCATATTCGAAGCCCCAGTCTTTCAACGCGGTCAGCACCGGGATCAGGGCCTTTCCTTTGGGGGTGAGAAAGTATTCTACGTGGGGCGGGATTTCGGCATAGACCACGCGCTCCAGGATACCATCCCGCTCCAGCTCGCGAAGCTGGGTCGTCAACATTTGGCGGCTGACGTGTTTCAGGAGCATGCCCAGCTTGCCGAAGCGGTTGATGTCGTTGTGGATGAGGTGAATGATGAGGATTTTCCATTTTCCTCCAATCACCGCCATGGTCGATACGACCGGGCAGTGTTCAACATTGTCTAGACTCATTTTCATAATGCCTTCATTTTCAGCTTGGGTAAGAAAAAACTGACTACGTCCGTTTTTGATGCCTACTTACATTTTCAAGACCGAAGCGGTACTCTTGCCTTACAATTTTAATCCAAAAAAAATTCTGTCATGAAAAAATATGTCATCACCGGATCCCTGGGCCACATCAACAAACCGCTTGTAGCGGGATTGATCCAGGCAAAGAAAGACGTAACCGTCATCACGCGCGATGCGGGTAAGGTCAAAGAAATTGAAGCCTTGGGGGCGAAAGCGCTGGTGGGCTCCGTGGCCGACCCGGCATTTGTCACCACCGCCTTTCGCGGCGCCGAAGTCGTCTACGCCATGATCCCGCCCATCTGGCAAGCCGACAACTGGCGGCGCGCGCAAGACGAAGTAGGCGACGCGTATGTCGAAGCCATCAAAGCGAACCGGGTTCCCTTCGTGGTAACGCTTAGCAGCATCGGCGCACATCTCAGTGAGGGGTGTGGTCCGGTCAATGCCTTGCACGCGTTCGAAGAATCGCTGAACCGTATCGACGGCCTGCATGTAAAACATCTGCGCCCTGCTGCGTTCTACTATAACCTGCTAAACCAGATCGGCATGATCAAAACAGCGGGTATCATGGGAAGTAACTACGGTGGGCAAAAAATCCCCCTGGTCCACACGAATGATATTGCCGCTATCGCGTTGGAAGAATTGATCCAACTCAACTTCACCGGTCACTCCGTGCGTTATATCGTGAGCGATCTGCGGACGGGCGACGAGATCGCTCAAGTGTTGGGCGAGGCCGTGGGCAAGAAGTTTCCCTGGGTTGTTTTTTCAGACGAAGATCAATTGAAGGGTCTTTTGCAAGCCGGTGTTCCTTCCAGTCACGCGGCTCCGTACGCGGAGATGGGCACCGCACTCCGGACGGGAAAGATGCAGGAAGATCTATTGAAACATCTCCCTGCTTTTGCGCCGACCAAATTGGAGCAATTCGCCAAGGAATTCGCGGGCGCCTTTACGGCCAGCAATTAATAAGCAGCACAAGCCTGCAAACAGAACCGCCTTTCTATTCATCGCGAGAAGAATGGAAAGGCGGTTTATCGTTACATCATTTTATTCCCTCACTTACTTCCCTGCCGTTGCTTTCGTTTTGCAATGTGACTGTCGTCAGACGGCATGCGCTGCACCAGCGGCGGTGGTGTTTTGCCAAGCTTGTTTGTAGCCGCTTCCAGCGCTTTCAGCAAACCGGGCACGACGTCGTGTTTTTCTTTTAACACGTTTTGTTGCTCACCCACGTCGGTCCGAAGATTGAAGAGCAGCGTGTCGTGCGCATTGTCGGCCGTGACGGGTTGGTTTGGGGGGGCCGTTGCGGGGAAAATGATTTTCCAGTCGCCTTTGCGGAATGCTTCGATCTTGCCGTTGTAATAGTAGATGAACTCGTCGCCCTTGCGTTTGGTCTTGCCCGTGAGCACGGTGGAGAGATCTTCACCGTCGATTGGATTTTTAAATTTGTAATCCGTAGCTCCCGAAAGTTTCACGAACGTGGGAAAGATATCGAACATGAGGGCCAGGTCGGTGTTCTCCGTTCCGGGCTGGATCGTTCCCGGCCAATAGAAAATCGCCGGTACACGCTGACCGCCTTCAAAGGTAGTGCCCTTCCCATTGCGCAAAGGTTTGGCCGAGCCGCCCTCTATGTCAAAGATCAACCAAGGCCCGTTGTCGCTGGTGAAAACCACGAGCGTGTTGTCCGCCACGCCGGCTGCGTTCAAAGCTTTCACGACTTCTCCTACGCTCCAATCGATCTCTTCGATCACATCGCCATACAACCCGCGTTTCGACTTGCCTTCAAATGCCGGCGAGGCATAGAGGGGCACGTGCGGCATCGAGTGGGCCAGGTAGAGAAAGAAAGGCCCGTTCTTGTGTTTGTTGATAAACTTGACCGACTCCTCCGTATAGGTTTTGGTAGTATAGTGCTGGTCTACCGAAAAATTCTCCACCGTATTGCCGCGCAGATACACCACACCCTGCATGTCGTTGCTGTAGGGGATGCCGAAGTATTCATCGAAGCCTTGTTGCAGCGGCAGGTATTCGCGGTGATGCCCGAGGTGCCACTTGCCTATAGCGCCGGTAGCATACCCCTGTGTCTTCAACGCTTCCGCAAGGGTGACCTCATCCGGCGAAAGCCCCGTAAAACTCTCGGGGAAGAAAACATGATCGATGCCCAACCGCTTCGGATACCGGCCGGTCAGCAAACCGGCACGCGTTGGACTGCATACCGGCGACGGCGTGTAGAACGAAGTGAACTTGAGCCCACCCGAAGCCAGCTTGTCGATGTTGGGTGTGCGAATGTCGGTGGCACCATACGGGCCGACGTCGTTGTAGCCCATGTCGTCGCAGAGGATGAAGACGAAGTTTGTTTTTTTTGATTTTGGTTGAGCGCTCGTGCCGGTCACATGGACCAATGACGCCAGCAGCAAAGCAACAATCATTATTTTTTGGGAGCGGGTTTTCATTTCTTTCCGTGGTTTATCAAAGCTACAAAGTAAAACGGTCTTCCTGGCCATCAAATTCGTTCACAAAAAATCCATTGCTGGGCCAAAGCGGTGGCACGAGTTTCTTTTCCCAATCAGCCAGGGCGCTCTCGAGTTCCTTTACCTTTGCGGGATTCGCGCCGGCCACATTGTTGCGCTCGGATTTGTCGGTGGCCAAGTTATACAGCGCCGTGATGTTGTCGTTACGGTTGATCACCAGTTTCCAATCGCCTTTGCGCACGGCCTTGTTAGCTCCGGCCCGCCAGAACAGCGTTTCGTGTGGAGCGGCCGAATCGGTTTGCGTGAGGTAAGGAATAAGATTCACGCCGTCGTACTCGCGGCTAGGCGGAAGTTCAGCATGCGCTGCGGCGGCGGATGTAGCAAATATATCCAGTGACGAAACCGGCTTGTCGTAAACCTTGCCCGCGGGCAAGTGACCCTTCCACCGCACGATGAAAGGAACGTTGATACCGCCTTCGTAGAGCGACATCTTTCCGCCTTTCAATGGCGCATTGTCTGTGGCGCCGGTATAGGTTGCTCCACCATTGTCGCTGATGAAATATACCAATGTATTTTCTTCCAACCCCGAGGCTTTCACTTTCTTCAGGATCGCACCAATCGCATTGTCCAGGTCTTCGATCATGGCATAATACACGGCTTTCCGACGATCGATCCCTTGCGCTTCCAGTTTCGCCACGTCATTTTTCGGCGCCTGAAACGGTGTGTGGGGGGCGTTGAAAGGAACGTAGAGAAAAAAGGGCTTGTCCTTTTTTTGATCGATGAAATTTATGGCTTCACCAGCGATCTTGTAAGTCAGATATTCCTTTTCGTCCACGATCTCATTATTGCGCCGGATCAATGCATCTCCCACCCGTCCGAATTCCCACACATGCGCGTCCATAATGCCGCGGTTGCGCACGTTCACAAAATCGCGATCGGTCGTATCGGCATACCAGGAAAATGCTTCATAAAATCCATAATGATAATCGAAGCCTCTGTTCAGCGGCTGAAAACTTTCGGCAGCACCCAGGTGCCACTTCCCAATGATGCCCGTGGCATAACCATTGTGTTTCAACAAGTCGGCCAGCGTGATCTCTTGCAACGGCAACCCTTGTTTCGCGATGCTTTCGGGCGTCGGTGTCTTTGTCAAGTCAGCAAACTCGAGTTGCTGCCGATCGATGAAAATGTTGGCCAGCGCGCGTTCCAAGTAGTTGTGTATATACCGGTTCACGGGCTGCGTCTCGTGACCAAAGCGCTGCTGGTAGCGCCCCGTCAAGAGTCCAGCCCGCGACGGACTGCAAATGGAAGCGGTCACATAACCCTCGGTAAACTTCACTCCGCTCGCCGCCAGGCTGTCGAGGTAAGGTGTCTTCACAGGGGTAGGTCCGTACAGCGGTATGTCCGTTTTCCCCAGGTCGTCGGCCACCAAAACGATGATGTTGGGTGGCCGTTCGGCAGAATCGCGAACTACCGGTGCAGATAAAAATTGTTTTTTTTGTTCGATGCCTTTTCCGTCAAAAACAATATCCCAGTCATGCGATGCATACGGTCGGAGCACGATGGAAAACACGACCGCCAAAGGAACGGCGATGGCAAGAAAAATGCGGAGTATTTTTTTCCAGCGCGGTGGCGATTGGGTAGCGGTCATAAGAAATTATACAAATAGTTTTGGGTTATAGATCGCACGCGACGTTCGTCTTTTCTCTCTTAAACGCAATCGACGTTCACGGTGTTTGCAAGGATGCCCACTCGACCACGCCCGCGCGGGTTGCCCAGGCTTCGTACAAGGCAATCAGTTCGCGAAGCTTGTCAGGGTTCGATGCCGCCAGGTTTCTCAGCTCAGTGCGGTCGTCTTTCAGGTTGTAGAGCTCCCATTTATTTTCAGGATAGAACGACACGATCTTCCAGTCGCCTTTGCGCACGGCGCGATTGCCCTGGTGTTCCCAGTAAATGGCGTCATGGCCGGCGTATGGTTTTCCTTCGAAGGCATCTTTCAATGACAGGCCCTCTTGCGGTATCAGCTTGGAACCCTTGTATTCTGCCGGGTACTTCACGCCCGCCAAGGCAAGCAGTGTCGGCTGAATATCGATGACATGGGCTGGTGTATGTTGCAGGGTATTTGGTTGGATCTTGCCCGGCGCATAAACAATGAACGGCGTGCTGATCCCACCTTCATGCTCCCAATGTTTGAACGCGCGGAAAGGCGTATTGCTCACGTTCGCCCAATTGTATTCATACGAAACATACGACTCCGGATTGTCGGCCGTTAGCGGCTTCACATAGTTAGCAACCTCCTTTATCTGTTTTTTTCCGGGAAACGCATACTCATGACTGGCGCCGTTGTCGGAGAGGAAGATCACATAGGTGTTGTCGTCCACGCCCAGGTCTTTTAGCTTTTGCAGGATGCGTCCGACGTTGTAGTCGATCCGATCAACCATGGCGGCATACACTGCCATCTTCAGATCCCATGCCTCCTTTTCGGATTGACGCAGTTGATCCCATCCGGGAATGAGCGAGTCGCGCGGCGACAATTTCCATTTCGGCCGCAGAATGCCGGAGGCCAATAATTTTTGATAGCGAGCACTGCGCACGACATCCCAACCCTGCAGGTATTTGCCACGGTACTTGGCGATATCTTCCTTTCGGGCCTGAACTGGAAAATGCGGCGCGTTGTAGGCCGTGAACAAAAAGAAGGGTTTGCCTTCCGTGCGCGTTTCTTCCAGGAAGCCAAGCGCGTGATCGGTAAATTCGTCGGTCAGATAAAAACCTTCCGGTTTCTTTTCCGTCGTATAATTTTCAAGCTTCTGTCCGTTCTTCACAAAGAAGTCCATATCCCCCAATTGAAAAGGATGCGGATAAAATTGATGACTCGTGCCACCGATCAATGCAAAATATTTATCATAGCCGCGTGCCCCGGGCCATTGCTCAGGCGTATTGCCCACATGCCACTTACCCGACATGAGCGTAGTATAACCGGCCGTCTTCAATCCTTCCGCAAGGGTGATCACATTTTTATTCAGGTAGCCCTGATAGGTAGGCTTGCCCAGGTTGCCGTTCATGAAACCTACACCCGCCTGGTGCGGGTACACGCCCGTCTGCAACGCCGCACGTGTCGGGCAGCAACGCGAGGTGTTGTAGAATTGGGTGAACCGCAATCCTCCCGCGGCGAGCCGGTCCAGGTTGGGCGTAGGAATTTCCGAACCGTATGCACCAATGTCGGAGAAGCCCATATCATCCACGAGGATCAAAACAAAGTTGGGCTTGGCTGGTCCTTTACCCTTGGCCTTTGGCGGTGACTGTGCCATGACCGGCGCGAGAAGGACAGCGCACAAAACGGCAACGGCCGTAGCAAAACGTATTCTCATGAGTCGTTTCTCTTTTTTAACAAAGCATCATTCGGCATAGCTGGAGCGCATCTTCACGCCCCAGCGTCCGTTTTCTTTCGTGAGGATGTACAGCGACTCGTAAACACCTAGCTTGGTGCCATCTGCTTTATAGCGACTGAAACGCGTGTCCACATGCACCTTGGTGTCGGATGCCTGAACGATGTTCCGGTGATCCCATGCGCTGTGATCCCAACCGCCTTTTTGCAAGGGGACAAATACGCTGGCTGAATCGCGAAGTCCCGCGTTCTCCAACACATTCATCTTGCCACTGGCCAGCCGGTAGTGGGGAAATTGGTACGTGGCTTCCCACGCTTTCAAGTTTTTCGCGTTGAAAGTGTTCATGTAATCGTCCAGCACCTTGTACACCTCGGCCTTCACCTTCGCGTCGATCTCGTGCGATCCGCGTTCGTTTCCTTCCGTCAGCTTGAAGGCTGTGAGTGCAACGCAGCCGAACAATACAGCCGCGAATAACATATTCTTCCTCATCCTTATTTTCCTCCGGTTACAGTAGCCGTTTCAGGTTGTCTTAATTCGACGGTGACTTTATTCAAAGTGCCGCTGAAAGCAAACGGAACTTTATAAGTATCCGACACGGGCGTGAGATCATCAAAGCCCACATTCAATCCTTCATGTCCGAAGATGCTATTGGAGGTTTTATCAATACGTGCCTCCCCTACTTTTGTGCCGTTCACATACAATGTGCCCGTGCCGCCGGAGTTCCTCGGACCGCCGTCGTACTGGAAATCAAATTTCAACAAGGCATTACCGGGCGTGATCGCCTTGGCCGACGAGGTGACGTTGAATTTCGTCCATCCTAAGTTATAGGTAAAGTTCAGCTTCTGATCCTGCACAAAGAAGCTCGTGCCGTTGTCGCGACCACCGGTGGAGAACAATACACCGTCCGCGCCCTTCGCAGGGATTTCCACATCCGCCGTAAGGCTAAACGATTTATTTCTCAGGTCGGGAGCCGCCAGCTCCACAATGGTGGACGATCCGGGATAGAACACGATGACATTCCGGCCATCGAAAATCGTGGGACCCACAATCGGGGTGGCCAGATCTTTCAAAGGATATACATTGTATTTGTAGGCCTCCTTGTCGAAGAGTTCCTGTAGTTCTTTCAACTTCTCCGGGAACTTTGCCGCCAGGTCCGTCCGTTCGTTGAAATCCTCATTGAGGTTATACAATTCCCATTTGTCCCGGTTGAAGTCCTCGCCGTCTTTGTGCAGGGCGCCGGCCTTCCAGCCGTCTTTGTAAATAGAGCGCGATCCCTTCACTTCATAGTGCTGGACGGTGTGCTGCGAAGGAGCCGCTGCGTTGTTGATGCTATAAGCCAGGCTGGTGCCTTCGATCGGTTCTTGTTTATAGCCGTTGATCGACGCGGGCACTTGGGCATGGATCAACTCGAGGGTGGTTGGCAACACATCGATGACGTGACCGTATTGATGACGAACACCGCCCTTTTCTTTAATGCCTTTCGGATAGAAAACGATGAGCGGGTTGCGCGTACCTCCCTCCGTGTTGGCATCTTGTTTCCAATACCGGAAAGGCGTGTTGGCCGCCATGGCCCAACCCAGTGGATAATTCACTTTAGAAAACTCTGTACCGATCAGGTCAATGTTCTGAATATTTTTCTGCAATACTTGCTCTTGCGTCAGTGATGGGTCGGTGTTGTTCACCACGCCCACAAATGTCCCTTCCTTGCTGGCGCCATTGTCGCCCACGGAAACAAAGATGAGGGTGTTGTCGAGCTGACAGGTCTTCTTCAGGTATTTAATGATCCTTCCGATCTCATAGTCCGTTTGCGTCAGGAACCCTGCATACACTTCCATGAAGCGCGCGTATAATTTCTTCTCCTCCGCACCCAGCGTGTTCCAATCTTTGATGCCGGGGTTGCGTGGCGGAAGGACGGTGTTCTTCGGCACAACGCCTAACTTGATCTGGTTTGCCAAAACCACTTCACGATACTTGTCCCAACCCGCATCAAATTTCCCTTTGTAACGATCAGACCATTCCTTGGCGACCTGGTGAGGCGCGTGACCTGCACCCGGTGCTACGTATAAAAAGAACGGCTTATCCGGTGCCGACGATTCTTGTTCAGTAAGATATTGAATGGCCTTATCGGCTAAGAGCGTGTTAAGATGCTTGCCTTTGGTGTCTTCATATTGACGACGGGTATCCTCCCACAGCTGCGGGTGAAATTGATCCTGGCTTCCGCGATAGGGGAAGCCATAGAAATGTTCGAAGCCACGACCGGTAGGCCAGCGGTTGAAAGGTCCGGCGGCCGTGAGATCGGCGAGTGGCGTGATGTGCCATTTTCCGAGGGCATAAGTATTGTACCCATTCTCCTTCAGGAGTTCAGCGACGGTAGCTTTCTCAAACGGCATCCGCGCATCGTAGCCCGGTGTGCCCACGGCGTTCTCCGGAAACAGCCCCATGTGCACGGAGTGCGAGTTGCGTCCCGTGAGCAGGGCTGCGCGTGTAGGCGCGCAAATGGCGGTGGTGTGAAAGTTTGTGTAGCGCAGGCCTTGGTTGGCCAGTGAATCGAGAGTCGGGGTTTGAACGAGTCCGCCGAACGTGCTGATGGCGCCGTAGCCGATGTCGTCCAGCAGGATCCATACAATGTTGGGTGCTCCTTCGGGGGCTTTCTTTTTTTCGGGCCACCATTGTTGCGTCTCGGCCAAGGTCTTTCCGATCTTTCCCTGGTAGGGTTGCTGCGGGTCCGATTGCGCGATCACCAGGGTGGCGCTGGTGGCGACCATCAGCGCGGTGGCAAATATATTTTTCATGATTGTGTTCTTGTTAACACTAAAAGATGTTTTGCTTCTGGTTCGAATGGGTCCCCGTTTCACACAAGACCCCATCGGCATGAAATCCACAATGGGCGAAGGAATGGCAATTACCTCCGCCCATCGGGCACTTTTTTACTTCGACGCGGTGGTCTTCACCGGCGCTTTTGGCGGCGGCTGAAGTTTGTATCGCTCCGCGGCATGCTCGATATCGATGA
The DNA here is from genome assembly GCA_966211885.1 of uncultured Chryseolinea sp. Taxonomy (GTDB): domain Bacteria; phylum Bacteroidota; class Bacteroidia; order Cytophagales; family Cyclobacteriaceae; genus Chryseolinea. The sequence continues at coordinate 16,429 of CBIHQM010000001.1, read as the reverse complement.
GCGGGTAGATATTATACTTCGCCGCTTCCGCATCAAACAGATCTTTCAGTTCTTTCAATTTTTCAGGATATTTTTTTGCGAGATCTTTCAACTCATTAAAGTCCTCGTTCAGATTGTAGAGTTCCCAAACTTCTTTTTCAGGATTGTTTTCAATGGCCGGCTTGGTTTCTCCTTTGTAGGTGAACAACTCCAATGAATTAGGATGGTGTGCTGCTGCAGCCTTCCAGCCATCTTTGTAAATGGCGCGGTTACCAAAAATGCAATAGTACTGTTGTGTATGACGCGTGGCCGCCGTCTTGTCGTTGAGCGAGAAGGCGAGGCTGGTGCCATGCAACGGATCCTGCGGGATGCCCTGTATGGCTTCCGGTTGCTTGACGCCCGTCAGCTCCAGTGTGGTCGGGAACAGATCGATCAGGTGGGAGTATTGTTCACGGATACCGCCTTTTTCTTTTACTACTTTCGGATAATAGACAATGAGTGGATTGTGCGTTCCTCCTTCGGCGTTGGCATCGCTCTTCCACAAACGGAAAGGCGTGTTGGTGGCCTGCGCCCAGCCCAGGGGATAGTTGGCTACACTAGCCACTTCTTTGGTACCGATCTTATCGTATTCGCCCAGGATAAACTTCTTGTATTCGTCGCGCGTGATCGCATCAGCACCAAAGCGAATGGACTTGGTGGTCACGCCGTATTCCAGTCCCTCCTTGCTTCCACCATTGTCGCCGATCATCACAAACACTGCCGTGTTTTCCAGTTGGCCGGAGGTTTTCAAATAATTGATGAAGCGTCCGATCTCGTGGTCGGTTTCTTCGAGGAAGCCGGCATACACTTCCATGAAACGCGCATACAAATGCTTCTCTTCCGCAGGCAGATCTTTCCACGCCTTCAGGTACGGATCGCGCGGTGGCAACTGTGCATTGGCGGGGATCACCCCGAGTTTCTTTTGATTGGCGATCACTTTCTCGCGATAGACATCCCATCCTTCATCGAACTTGCCTTTGTATTTGTCGGACCATACTTTGTCCACCTGGTGCGGGGCATGACCGGCGCCGGTGGCGTAGTAGATGAAGAAAGGTTTTTCCGGTGCTAATTCTTTTTGGCGCTTGACATAGCTGATCGCTTTGTCGGCCAACAGCTCATTCAGGTGGTGACCGTCGGGTTTGATGTGTTGGTTGTCTTCTACCAGGTCTGGCTTGTACTGGTCAGTGGCTCCTCCCAGGAAACCATAGTTGTGATCGAAGCCCTTGCCGGAAGGCCAGCGCAGGAACGGCCCCAGGTCGGTCGATTCATCATCGGGTGTGAGGTGCCACTTGCCCAGTTGATAGGTGCTGTACCCATTTTCGTGAAGCACTTCGGCGATGGTGCCTTTCTGCGGAAGGATGTGGCCGTTGTAGCCGGGATAATCGGCGGAGAGATAAAAATGGGGGAACAACCCCATGCCTACCGAATGATGATTGCGGCCGGTGAGCAGCGCCGAGCGCGTGGGCGAGCAGATGCCGGCAGTGTGAAAGTTGGTGTAGCGCAGGCCTTGGTTGGCCAATGAATCGAGATGAGGGGTCTGGATCAATCCACCGAACGCGCTGGTCGCACCATAGCCCACATCATCCAATATGATCCACACGATGTTGGGCGAATTGGCGGCCGCCTTCTTTACGTACTCGACTTTGTACGGCTGCGAGTCCTTTGCCGATTTGCTGATCTTTCCTTTCCAGGCAGCATCCGGATTTTGTTGTCCTAAGGCGGGCGACAAAAAGAATGGCGCCGTTACCAAAGCCAGGGATAAAAACTTCAGGTTTCTATGCCCGGAACGAAATGGGGTTTTCATTGGGGTTGGGTTGATAAGGTTGTATTATGTCAATTTCAATTCGGAAGACACCGCAATTTTAGCGGGGGTTTCCTCCGCCGTCGCGGGAACAGGAGCATCATCTTCTTTCACCATCGGGCCGTTGGCCGCCAACTCGCTGCCTTCTTTTTTGGATTTCAGGATCGGCCAGAGAAACTGGGCATACCATTCCTCCTGCTGATAATGTTTGATGCCATACGCTTTGGGATACTGACGCGTGATGAGTCCCGTGCCAAAGATCACATCCCACAGGAAAAACATGTTGCCAAAGTTTCCTTTGTAATGCCCGATGCCATCGTCGTTGCTGTCGGCATGATGCGCGTGATGCGTCGCCGGCGTCGAGATGGTGCGCTCCAACACCCAAGCCACCGGATGAAGCCATTTCCTCTCATAAAAAGGTTTATCCCAGGGAATGCTGGAGTGGGCGAGCGTCGTGATGATGGACTTGATCCCTTTCACAAACAACGCGGGATATCCCAGTCCCAGGTAAACCAATGCCGTGGTGAGATAGGTTTGCGAAAAGAACATCGTGTAGATCACATTCTGACGACTGGCCATGGCCATCCCCATGTAGGGCGCCGAATGATGCGTGCGATGAAACCGCCACAGGAAGGGTACTTCGTGGTGCAGGCGGTGATACCAGTATTGTGTCAGGTCATCGGCCACGCAAAGAATGAGAAAGCCCCACCAGAAGGGCACCCATGTAAAAGTATCCTTCAACCCCGGCAACGCATAGGGCAGGAACTTCAACGCGAAATACGTCACCAACGGCCGCACGACAATTCGTGGTATGGTGTAGCACACGAGGTCCAGGATCTTTTCATTGGTGTTCCAATGCTTTTTGTACAGACCGAACGAGAATTCGACTATACCCAGGATGAGCATCAACACGGGCAGTCCCCACGTGCTGAGGTTTTGAAAAATGGCTTCGATGAATTTGATCATAGGGTTGATTTAGGTTGATAGCATTACTTTGAACCTTGAGCAGCGGGAACCGGCTTCTTCTCCCACGGCTTTTGACCGGTGAAGTAGAACGTGAGCAACATGAGCAGTACGGGCAATGCGTAGATGAAAACGCTCAACAGGATATTTCTGACGATCCGGTTGGCAATGTGTGATTCCATTTTCATAGGCGATGCGTTTTTTATTTTGTTGTTTGAACAGCACTTCCCTCCCGGCGATCCTTGTTCAGCACGTTCTTCGTCAACCAAAGTCCGCCGAACAGGATCAGGAAAGGAACAAGTGTTACAATGATCCCCACGAGGATCTTCCGGGCTAAAAGGGTTACATCGGAAGTGGTCATACTTTTTTTTGTTTTGATGTGGTAAGATTAAGCTCCTGCTCACTCCGCCACCAACGGAGGAGCAGGATGTCGCATTCACGACGTCTTAATCTTTATCTTTCATTTCTTCACCAACCCATCCATCAGTATCCGGGATTCTGATGACCGGCCAGTTTGGGATTCAATTCAAGTTCCTGTTGGGGAATGGGATGCAACCGGTGTTTGTCTTGGGCATTCGGCTTGCCGGCCGCCTTCAACGTTGTCACGAAGATGGAGTTGCCACCGGCGTCCTTCTGACGCACCAGGTCAAACCATCGCTGATATTCGAACACCAATTCCAAACGACGATCCAGGTACAGTGAATCGCGGAACTGATCACGCGACAGGTTTGCGGTGAGGTCATCCAACCCGGCCCGTTTGCGCACTTTATTCAGCGACGCATACGCTTTGGCCGTGGGGCCGTTCACTTCGTTCTCGGCTTCTGCGTGGATCAGCAACAATTCGGCATAGCGTATAATGGCCACGTTCGCAGCCGACTCGCTGGTGACGGTCGTCGTATTGGGGTCCCATGTTTTATTGAAATACGGGATGGAGTCGATCTTGTGCCCAGCGATGGCCGGGTCGTTCAGTCCGCCATATTTCTTACCATTGGTAGGGCTTTTGTAGTTGGTCACGAAGGTTACGTCCCTGCGTTTGTCTTTGGAGGTGTACAATTTGAACACACTGAAGAATTTGTCTTTGCCACCGGGCTTGCTGGCATCGTCGACCGTATAGAACCAGGTTTGATCGGCATAGCTACCGGCGAGGCCGGGAACTTGCGTGCGTATCGACCTGGGGTTTTGGTTGTTTCCTTGTGTGAGGAAGCTGGAACTGGAACCTGACTTGAATTGAGCGGAGAAAATATGCTCGGAATTATTCTTGAATGCGGGCAGAAAAACTTTGGAGAAATCGGTCTGCAAGGCATAGCCGAACGTGCCGGTGCCACCCTCTGCCGGCGAAAGCGCTTTCTCCGCCGTTGTTATGGCGTCCTGATAATGTGCCGTAAGGTTCAACGGCAGAGACGCTTTGGTCAGATAGACTTTGGCCAACAGGGAAATGGCGGCGCCTTTTGTGGCACGTCCAATGTCCGGTGCTGAATATGAAGCGGGGAGCGCATCGGCCGCCTCTTTCAAATCCTGTTCGATCTGGTCATACACTTGGGCCGACGGCGTGCGTTCGACGGCAAAGTCGGAGGCCGTCACGCCATCCTGAGCGTGTGTAATGAGGGGCACGTCGCCGTACAAGCGTACGAGGTTGAAATACCACAGCGCTCTCAGGAACTTGGCTTCACCGATGAGACGACTTTTCAGTGTTGCATTCACGCTGGTCATTTCAGGAATTTTGTCCAGCGCCAGGTTGGCTTTTTTTATCGCCGCATAATGTTGTTGCCACAACTCGTACACACGGAGGTTAGTGGACGTATGCAGTAGGTTGGCCATGGAGCGCACGTCGGGGTTAGTGGCGCCGGGACCGGGAAACTCATCGTCGCACTCGAAATTGAGGCCCGTGTTAAACAACGTGTTATACGGCGTTTGCACCGAGTTACCACCTTGGTTCAGGAGGTAGTATACCGCGGTAACGGCATTCACTGCATCGGCTTCAGTTTTGTAAAAATTGTCGGTGGTGACGAATCCGTTCGGGTCTTCTTCCAGGAATTTACCGCAAGAAGCGAGCAACGCTACCAACCCACTAAGAGCAAAAATATATTTAAGAGATTTCATATCGTTATCTGTAGAAAGTCTGCAAATGATTTTAGAAAGTCAGGCTGACACCGCCCAGTATGGTTTTGGAGTTAGGGTACACGCCGTTGTCGATGCCACGGTTCACGAGCGACTGGCCTGAGAAACTGGCTTCCGGATCGTAACCCGTATAGTTAGTCCAGGTAGCGATGTTCTGTGCCGATCCGTAAATCCGCAGTCGCTGGATGTGGATGCGCGAGGTCCATGTCGTTGGCAACGTATAGCCTACCGTTAAATTCTTCAACCGCAAATAGGAAGCGTCTTCGATAAAGCGATCGGAGATCGTTACGGCGGGATCCTGGTAGGCTTCCTTCACATCGGTGTTGGTATTGGAGGGTGTATACCGGTTAAGCATTTCAGCCGATCCATTGTAATAGCCCGTGCCCAATTCCAGGGTTGCGCGGTTGTTGTTGTACAACTTGCCCCCCAGGTTCGATTGAAAAAATACCGTGAGGTCGAAATCGCCAAAGGAAGTTTTATAGCTCGCCGTGTTTGTAAAACCGAAGTTTGTGCCCGGCTGGTTTTTGATAAGCACGCGGTCATACGCTTGCGTGATCACGCCATCGGGTACGCCGTTGGGCCCGCTGATGTCTTTGTACTTCTGACCACCGGCCGATTTATTGGCCTGGGGTGTGAGCGCGGTGGGTCCGGCTTCTTCAGCTTGAATAATTCCGTCGGTCTGGTATACATAGAACGATCCCACCGGAGCGCCCACCTGCAACACCGAGGGCTGGCTGATGTTGGGAATGATACGGTCCACGCCAGGCCCGAGGCTTACAATTTTGTTGACGTTCTTCGAGAAGATCAGGATGCTGTTCCAATGAAAATTATTGGTCACCACATTCTGAGTATTCAGTGCAACTTCAATCCCTTTGTTGGCCACTTCGCCGATGTTCTGGTAAACCGTCGACGCCTGGCTGGGGTTGGTGTTGGGATCGTAGAAGGACAAGCCCGACGTGCCCGGCACAGCAGCGTTCAGCAACAAGTCTGTAGTCTTCTTGTTGTAGGCGTCGACGATCAGGTTCACCCGGTTATCGAACAAGCCCAGGTCGAAACCAACGTTGGTCTGGAATGTTTTCTCCCAACCCAGGGAAGGATTGTTCACCGTTATCGGCGCATAGCCTTGCAAGGTAGTGTTGGAGAAATTGTAGCGGTTGGGTGCGATCTGTCCCAGGGAAGAGTAGGGCGGAATGCCTTGGTTACCCGTGGTACCCACGCTGACACGAAGTTTCAAGAAACTGATCTGCCGGATGTCCTTGAGGAAATCTTCTTCATTTATATTCCATCCCAGGGCTGCCGAAGGGAAGTAGCCCCACTTGTTCCCGGAACCAAATCGCGAAGAACCGTCAGCACGCAAGGTGGCCGTGAGCAAATATTTTTCGTTGTACACATAATTCACGCGGCCCAGGAAAGATGCCAGCTGCCAATTCACCGACGAGGAACTCGGTGTCCGCGATCCCGTTCCATTTTGAAGGGCGTTGTACGTGAGATCATCGAAGGCAAAAGTGGCGGCAGAGGCAATTTCGCCCTGCGTCTTTGAGGCTTGGGCTGTAAACCCAGCCACCACATTTAAATTGTGTTTATCGTTAAACACTTTGCTGTAGGTCAGCGTATTCTCATTCAACCAACTGCTGGTAAATTGTGAACCAACGGTAGCGATACCACCTGTACCCACGCCACCGGAGGGATTGCCTTCATAGGTGCTGTTGGGCAGGTACCGGTTCTGGCGGTTGTAAACAATATCCGCTCCTAACAACACTTTCAAGGCCAGGCCATCGATAATTTCATACTCGCCCGCTACGTTGGTCAGCAAACGCGATGTACGCGATTCATTGACCTGGTTCAGCAGCGAGTTGATGGGATTCTGCAAGGGCGAGTCTGTGGACGTATTTTTCACGAAGTTGCCCAGCGTATCATAGACAGGGATGGCCGGTGAGGTCAGGAGCAGGTTGGGCACTATGGCACTGGGAGCAATCTTACCATTGGTTTGCGCACCGGTAACATACGATGTGATCCTGAATTTCTCGTTGAACTCATGATCGATGCTGAAGCGCAAGGCATAGCGTTTGAAGCCGGTGTTTCTCAACACACCGTCCTGGTTAAAGTAGTTGCCGGAAATGGCCAGGGCCGTTCGCTCGGAACCGGTGTAGATAGCGAGACTGTGACTTTGCACGGCAGCCTGCGTGAACGCCGCCTTCTGCCAATCGGTGCCTTCACCGATCGTATCGTATTTGAACGCACCCGCTGCCGGAAGCGTAGGGGCTTTTCCATTCGGCGTATTGACGTACGCTTCCTTCCGCAATTCCCACCATTGACGACCGTTCAATACGGGCACGGTACGGATCACATCCTGCACCCCATAATACCCATCATACACGATCGACGAGCGATCGGTCTTGCTTCCCTTTTTGGTCGTGACCATGATCACCCCATTGGCGCCCCGCGAACCATAGATGGCCGTGGCCGAAGCATCCTTCAACACTTCGATACCGGCAATGTCGTTGGGAGTTAAAAAAGAAAGCGGGTTCAGCTTAGGTCCGTCCACCACGCCGGCGTCGTTGACACTGTAGTCGTTGTTGATGGGAAAACCGTCGATAACATACAAAGGATCGGATCCCGCCGTGATGGAGTTGTTGCCACGTACCTGCACGCTAACACCCCCGCCAGGCTGACCGGTGGTTTGGGTTACGGTGACACCGGCGGTGGCGCCCTGCAATAAGCGCTCAGGCGAACTCACCGGCTGCGCTTTCAATTCCACGGGAACGGAAGCAACCGAGCCCGTAATGTCCTTACGTCTCAATTCGCCGTAGCCGACCACGACTACTTCTTCCAGCACGTTGTCGATCTTCAGCGTCACGTCCAAAGGTTCTTCGGGCAATTCATAGATGTCGACATCTTGCGCTTTGTAGCCGACAAGATTCACGGTAAGCGTAAAGGGAAATTGTTTGCCGGCCTTCAACGAAAACTCGCCGTTGGCGTCGGCCAGAACCGAATTTGTGGTGCCTTTTATATAGACCGACGAACCCGGCAGCGGACCGCCATCTTCATCTTTCACACTTCCTTTAATGACTTCCTGGGCCAGGGCCGACCCAAGCGATAGCAACACCAACGATGTCGCCAGTAAAATTCTCTTCATAAAAATGGATTATAGGGGATGGTTGTTTGATTTACATTAATTGATGGCCACGCCGTCGAACTTCTCCTTGCTGGGCAAAAAGCGCTTGGGCTCCGGCTTCAGGAAACCAAAATCGTGCAGGGTCTCCTGGCTGTTGTCGAGTACCCACTTGAGAAACTTCAAGGCTTCAGGATTGGCTCCGTTTTTCGCGATAGACAAATGCAGGTATTCTACCGGGATATTCTTGGGCGCTTCGTCTTCCACTTTTTGCAGTACCACGTCCAGATTATCGTAGAATTTCTCATTGTCCGAAACCCGGCCGTTGTTGTCGGCGTCAACCGGCAAGATGACAAGCCCTTCAAGCGGTTTGCGCGTTTTCACATCATACAGTAATCCCGGCACGCCATAGGACACTCCCGTGGAATCCTTTAGCAACGACTTGATCAAGTGCTCGTCGGCGCCGGCAATGGCGCGTCCCTTGATGTTGGCTTGCTGATAGCCGAAATAATGCGCAAAGGTGATGGGCGCGCCGGCTTTTTGGAGACGTGTGTACAGGGTGTACGACGCCGGATCCAGTTTGTCGTCCTTGCGGCTGGCGGTCACATCGTTGAAATAGGTTTGGATGATCTTGTCCTTGGTAAGGCCTTTGTCGGCATAGGTTTTGGCAAAGGTTGATTTTGCGTTGGCCACGGGCAGCAGGGAATAACGCGCCAGGTAAACGAAGTCGCGGCTGTCCTTTATTTTATCGTCGGGCTCATAGGCTTCGATCAGCAGATCGTATTGACTTGGGTCGGTCACGGTGCGGGGTTCGATCTTGATGTCCGCATCGGGGTTAGCCACTTTGTAGGCCTCGATCCATTTTTCAACCAAAGGATAGGCAAAGCGCACACCCGTGATCACGATCTTCCTGGAGGAGGCCTCCTGTGCAAAAAGACTGCTGGCGCCCAGCAATACGAAATAGAGAATGAGTACAGAAATAAAAGATTTCATTGGTGGAGTGTTTTTAATGATTTGTGAATTGGCGGCGACGGAATGCACCCACGCGTAATGAAATACCACCAAGTCTCTCGTTAAGACGGGTGCATCCGAAGCCAGGTATGTATGATGATTAAGTGTCGCCCATCCGAAAACAGATGGCACGCTCGGTATAGGCGTTATACCTCAGAGAAAATCAACAGCAACAACAACAGCTGCCGCTGGTTCCGGTATGGAGTGATGGAAAGCATGGAAACGCCCTACGTGTTTTCATCGCAGTGATTTTATAGTCCCTTAAAAAAAATGTTACCTCAGGATGTCATGGCATGTTCTTGGTGGGGACATTGCCGGAAGATCGTCGAGCTCCTGTTCTCTCCCTTCGCTTCTATAAAATCAATCTGGTGGGAATTGATTACGGACAAATCAATGTTGGTGGGCGTTGAATTGTCTACTTATTCTATAGACAAAGAAATATTAAATAATATTGAAAACCAAAATATCCCAAAAAAAATTTGAGCACCCCCTTCCGCAAACGATTCAAAGCCACGGAATGGCCCTCAAAGAGCCTCAAATAAAAAAGACGCAAAGCTCTCTACAAGAACTTTGCGTCTCCTTTGAGTCTCACGCTCGCCGAAACTTTAGCGAAGGTGAGACGGTTCAAGAAAAATCGCGCAAGCCGCTATTGCAACGACAACAACTTCTCGATCTTCTTACTGATCTCTGTATTCTGATAAACGCCCCTGAACATCTCCGCACCCGGTCCATAAGAAAACACCGGCACAGCGATCCCCGTGTGATCATTCGTGCTAAAATTCCCCAGCACAGACCCCTCTGAAATATTGCCGTCCAACAACGACAGCCCACCCGTCTCATGATCGGCCGTAATGATGAGCAACGTCTCATTATTCTGATCCACAAACTTCATCGCCTCTCCTACCGCCTGGTCCAGGTCGAGTACCTCCCTAACCACATACTCCATATTATTATCATGACCACCCCAATCGATCTGGGCCCCTTCGCTCATCATAAAAAAAGGCTGCCGCTGCCCCGAAAGATGCGCCAGGCTCTTCGTCAGCGACCGCGAAACAAAATCCTTACGCCCCTTGATCTTCGACACCACCGCAGCATCTTCCAGGATGACAAAGCGATTTGACTTCACCGTATCGATCGACGAAAAAGACGTGCTCACCGTATAATTTTTCGATGCCAGCGCAGTCAACAGGTTTTGATTGTCTTTTCGATTTTGGAATGCCTTCTCTCCACCTCCCACGAGAATATCAACATTACTCGATGTGAAATCTTTTGCGATGGCTTCGCTTTTGCTGCGTTCGTCTTGATGGGCATAGAAAGAAGCCGGCGTGGCGTCAGTGATGTCGCCATCGGAGATGATGGCCACGTTGAAATTATTGCGCTTGCATTTCTCAGCCAGGGTAGTCAGGCTCGCACCTTTGGGGTCCACGCCAATGTAGCGGTTGTTGGTCTTGGTGCCGGTAGCCATAGCCGTAGCCCCTGCAGCAGAGTCGGTGATGTAGTTGTCCGCCGAAGTGGTCACGGAGAAGCCGATGTCGGTGAGCTGAAAAATGTTGAGCTGCCCATGATTGCCCGTATAGCCGCTGTACCATTGGGCCAGACCCGTGCCGTCACCGATGATGAGGATGACGTTCTTCGGCGTTTTCTTCCAACGCTTCACGTTATATTGAGGCGTATAGACCGTGTGCACTTCAGCGTTGCGAAAAGAATTCTTCGGGAAACGGATCAGGAAATCCGAAACTTCCTGCGCATGGTCCGTATTGATGACATCGATCTTCAAGTCCATCAACTTGATCCACGCGTTCACAAAATCGGGTGTGCCCCAAAAGCGCATGGGTTTGCCTTTGCTGTGGGCGTCCTTGATCACCACATTCAGTTGGTCGCGCTCCGGTTGTACGATCACTCCTTTTCCGTTCCATTTGCTATACGATCCAAAACTCGCGCTCACCAACGCTACACGACGCAATTGTTCGTCGGTGTAGGCGACGCCGGGCCGGCCATCGAAGTGAATGAATTCGGGATAGTGCGACCACAACTGCGGTGCGGGCATATCGCCACTCACGGTGATGCGCAGCGTGGGGCAAGCCGTCAGGGAAGGATATTTTTTTAGACTATTGACCAAGGCATCCAAGGTGGCTGCACCTTCTGTCTTCAGATCGATCATCAACGTTAACGGTTTCCCTGCGTCGGCATAGGCATTGCCTTTATTACGAACTATTTTATCCTGCAATGGACGCAGGTAGAGCGTTTGCAGGGTCTTGCTGGTGTCTTGCTCCGCAGCTTCGTGCGCCACGAGTAGTTTGCCGTTGTTCAGGAATACGTCGGCCTCTATAAATCCCACCTGGCGGTCATAGGCCGCAAAAAAAGGAACTGGATTCTTGTAGTCGTTGTGTGAAAAAATGGATGATGAATTAAATTCTTGTGCCGATGCGTTCACGGCAGCAAAACTTATCGCGCAAATTCTTAGTAATTGTCTTGTTGTCATTTTACCAGTTGAGTTGTGTATAGAAGAGTTCCTTTGTAGTCGATCACCTGCACCAGGAATTTCTCGCGGGTGAGCGAAACCAGCATAAAGCCATATTCCGATTTAGAGAATTTGCTGATGGGCAGCAAGCGCGCCGGCGTATGTTCCGAGGCGGCGCCCGAAATAAAATGGTTCAGTCCGTTGGTTGCCACCATGTGTTGCAGGCTATGCTCGTGTCCCGCCAGGTAAGCATCTACTTTATATTTTTCAAAAACAGGTTCCAGCATCCGGCGGATGGCGCGGGTATCGTTGCCTTCGGTGCGACTGCCGCCGGTGTACATGGGATGATGACCCACCACAAATTTCCATTTCACATTCGGAGATGCCTTGGCCAGCGTTTGCTCGATCCACTTCACCTGCGCCGTGCTGTCCTGGTCGTGCACCTTATGGCCATCGCCCTTATAGTAGCCTTTGATCAACGGCGTGGTGTCTATGAAAACAAAAAGCGCCTGCTGCGTGGTGTCGCCGCCAAGATTGAACACCTCGGTGTAATAGCGCGCAGGCATGCGCCACCGGCGGCTGATCTTCGAATAGGCCACCTCCGCGTCCGGGTTGGAACCATAGTCGTGGTTGCCCAACACGGGGTGCCAATCGCGTTGCAGCGAAAAGGCGGTATAAATTTCTTCAAAGGAATACCTCCACAATGGGTCAAATTCGCTGACGACCCCTTCCGGATAAAAATTGTCACCCGTGGTAATGACAAAATCCACGTCGGCCGTTTCGGCGGTCTTGCCCATTTGCGTCGCCACTTCTTTCTGGTGATCGGCCCCCACGCGCCCCCAGTCGCCCATCAGAATAAAATTGAGCGCCTGCGGGTTTACCTGGACTTGGCTGGTGGTTGCCTTGCCGGTTTGGGCCTGCAGGGAAAAGATCACGAGCGTCGCCGCGACCAACAGGGTGATGGGCTTTATGTATACGTTTTTCATGTTAAGAATATGTTCCCTTAAAAGTAATCATCCACGTCCTACGGATTGTCAACCGTAGATGAAGTTTTACAAAATTCAAAATTTCATATCCGGATGGTAGCCGGACATGCCGGACGCGCCATCGATCGCCTCAACAACACGGCAAACTTATCCGTTAAATACTTCACCACCATCCGTGACACAAAACCATAACACACCCATAACGATAAGAATATTTCATCACCCGATCTTTGCATATGCGAATACTTGTTACTTTTTTTCTTTGCCAGATCGTCTTCGCCGCCGCCGCCCAGCAGCGCAAAACCGAAAATCTGATCGTGATCACCCTCGACGGCTTCCGGTGGCAGGAAGTATTTGCCGGCGCCGACTCCGCCCTGCTCTTCAACACCCGATATAGCCACCCTGATTTCAATACGACGACATTCTGGGACGATTCCCCTGAAGAACGCCGGGAGAAATTAATGCCTTTCCTCTGGGAGGTACTGGCCAACCAAGGCCAGCTCTATGGCAACCGCGCGTTCCACAATCGTGTGATTTGCGCCAATCCCTATTGGGCTTCCTATCCCGGCTACAGCGAACTGTTCACCGGTTTTGTGGACAAGTCGCTGATGTCGAATAAGAAAAAAGAAAATCCGAACGGCAACATTCTGGAAGCCGTACAGGCCCGGCCGGACTTTCGTGATCGGGTGGGCGTTTTTTCAACGTGGGATGCGGTGCCGTATATTTTGCGCGCCGGGCGAAACCACATCACCACAAATCCACCCCACGATCATTCCCACACCACTGCGTTCACACGCGACAGCATCACGTTCGCCCAGGCCTTCGACTATCTGAAACGCGACCATCCCAAGGTGCTCTACATCAGTTTCGACGCAACGGATGCGTTTGCCCATGGCGGACACTATGATCAATACCTGCAGGCGGCGCACCGCATCGACCGCATGATCGCAGCCCTTTGGACCTGGACTAGGTCGCAGGAAGATTACCGGGAGAAAACATCGTTGCTCATCACCACCGACCACGGTCGTGGAAAAAGTTCACGTTCATCCTGGGTCAGACATGGCACCTTTACTCCAGGTTCCGGGCAGACATGGTTCGCACTGATGGGACCTGACACGCCGCCACTGGGAGAGATCAGGACCGAAACACGCCACTACCAAAAGCAACTGGCGCAAACCATGGCCAACATTCTTGGTGTTGACTTCTCGCCGGCGCACCGGGTAGCACCAGCCGTTGCAGGAACGGTTGTGTATCCGGTATATACAGGAAGGTAAAATTGTCTTACATCATGGTGCTCTGCAGCCTCTACTTGGTCCGCTGAAAACTATCCACCACTTTTTTGGAAATATCGATCGCCTCAAAACGCAACGACCTTCCGGTAATATAAAACCTTCCCATATGGTGCACCTTCAGCACCGTATCCATCTGCGGCGTGGCGGAAGACTCTGCAGGCTCCAGCGAACCACCGGCACCTCCCACAATCAAAAACGTAGTTTGCTGATGGCCATACATTTTTGTGAGACGCTCGTAGTCGTGTGTGTGACCGGCGACGACGAAATCAATGGCCGAAGATTCGATGAGCGGTTCGAGTAACTGCCGGATCGTTTCATCGCCCTCGTATCCAGCCCACCCCTGCGAGTAGGGCGGTTGATGAAGAAAAACAAAATGCCAGGTGGCGGTCTTCCACATATCGGATTCCAGTTGTTCACGAAACCACTGGTATTGCCGGGATGACGCCGGAACGTCTATCGGGAATCTTTCGTTTGGATCCAGCGCAATAAAGGCACACATGCCATAGCGCCAACTAAAATAATTTTGTGGCGTGTGGGGAAGATAGTGTTTGTATTGTTCGGGTTGCAGGTCGTCGTAGTAGCCATCATAGTCGTGATTGCCGGGCACCAGGAAATAAGGTCTTTCGGCTGCCGACGCGCCGAGCACGTTGAAAAACATCCGCCACTCTTCCGCCGTCGCCCCATTGCTCACCAGATCGCCCACCCCAACCCCAAAGGCATCGTCGTAGCCGGAGAGGTTGCTCACATTTTGTTGAAAATTTTCAATACCCGATTGGCTATCGGCCCAAACATTAAAGCTGAACGGGCGATCAGCAGACGGTGTACGGAAAGTGAGAAGAGAGGACTGCGTCTTGCCGGATGTCAAGGCGTAGGAATAGGCCGTATCGGGCAACAGGTTCTCGAGGACAAAGGATACTTTCTTTCCTTTCTGAATCACCGGCTCCTGCCAACGATCGCCCTTCAATTGCAGGCGCAACTCCACCGGCAAATCACCATCCAATTCCAACGATAGGGTCATACGCTTCGCGTCGTTCAATTGCAACCATGGACCGGTGAAATAAGGATACGATTTTAAGATCACTTCGGCCGCAGTCCATGAGGCTTCATCATTTTGCTGGATGGCCTGCTCCATTTTTTCAAACATGCCTTCCACCGGCACGGCCAGCAGCCGTACTTTTTCCATTAAACGCTTCCGGCGGATTTGCAGTGCAGACTGTTCATTGAATAGTTTGTATTGTTCCCGTGTGGAAAACGATACGTGCCGCAACCCGCCGGCCATGGCGTTGTTCAGCACGCGGATGGTAATGGCCAGGTGGCCGACGGTGTCGACTGGAAAATTGTTGTTGTGCAGCCGCGGTATGGGCTTCCCATTAATATAGAGTTGCGCTCCGTCGTCGGCGCGAATGGTGAGGACACCGGGTGCGCTCAGATCGATCGCCTTCGCGTACCACATCGGCGTGTTGGGCAACGTCAGACGATGGGGAAGATCGATGCCAATGCCGTTCACTTTTTTGCAACTGGTTTGCAAGCCCTCCTTCGGATCGCCCTGCAGGTAGACCCATCCACTGTCGAATGTCGCCATTGCCGGCAATGACGGAGCATCCAATTTCTCAAACGCCGCGACAAGTTGCTGTCGTTTCACATCATCGTCGGGTGCGAAAAGCGCATGGTATGGTTTATAGGTTGCTGTAACATTTTCGTGTTCGCCGCCGCAAGCCATCATCACCACGGCCGAAAGAAAAATCAGTCTTCTCATTTGGCGGGAAGCGCAGGCGTTATGGCCTCGCCGGGTTTCTTTTCATTTTCATAGGTCACACCCAAAAGTGTTGCGGCGGTTTTCGCAACTTGGTTTTGATAGTATTGACCAGCCTCTTTCATTTCCCCTTTCGCGGGTGTGTCGGGTCCCAACACAGCGAACCATATCTGATCCGATCCACCCACCTTTGTTCCATGACTGCGCCAATTGTCCAACGGTTCCGTGCCGCGTCCATGATCGGTGGTGATGATCAGGGTGGTTTTGTCTTTGTACTCGGGTTGCGACTGAAGTTTGTTCCAGAGCTGTTCTATAAATTTATCGGTTTGATGAGCCGACGTGAGGTAAGCGTCATATTTGCCGCCGTGGGCAAAGTCGTCCGTTTCGCCAAACGAGATGAACACGACGCGCGGTTTCTGTTTGGCGATATATTCCAGGGCGTAGTGATGCGTGAAGCCGTCCATCCTAACCTCGCTCCAGGGCCGGGGCAGTTCCGTTTGCAACACGTTCAAAAATTTCTCGCGCTCAGAAAGATTTGTCCCGGTAGCCGGCGCATAACCCGCATTGACCGGAATGCCGCTTCGCTTTTCATGTATGATAAAAGGAAACACATCCCACGAGCCAAAGGCCGCCACTTTCCCTTTGAACGCCGGCTGCTTATTCAAAAACTCCAGCACGGTGACGTTGGGATTTTCCAGTTTGTCGTTGCTGTGAATACGGGCGTCATCTGAAAAGCCACAGAGGATCTCGTTATATCCCGGGTAAGAAAACCACATGCCATTGGAACAGTTCACCTGGTTGCCGTATTCCCGGTTGCCATACAACTGCCCCTTTTTCGCAATCACCGACCAGAAAAAAGGCATGAGTCGCTGGCGGCGCTCCGTCACCGTTTCTGCCCAGAAATTTTTCCGCAC